>NZ_BAAGDP010000002.1:0-174913 GCF_054660695.1 Turicimonas sp. TL08 | reverse complement strand
GAAACAAAAGCGCACAGCTCCGAATTGGCCGGATAAAAATTCCTTTTGTTCTTTAGTCGGGTACAGCCGAACTTTCGTAGCCTGCAACATCTCATTTCCTTATCTACTTTAATTGTATGACAGATCAGTTACCCCTTCTGTAAAAAAGACACTCGGTCACAATCTTGTGGTGCATTTGATATTCACAACAAAATATCGAAGAAAGAAAATGTCTGAGCCGGTATTGGCCGAGCTCAGAGGAATTTTGGCTTCATTGGCAGAATCAAAAGGCTGCTTCGTACTTGAAGTTAACGGAGAGGCAGACCATATTCACTTGCTGCTGCAAATGCCTCCGCAAATTTCAGTTTCAAATCTCGTAGGATTTTTAAAAGCTAACTCTTCGAAGATTACTCTAGAGAGATTTCCGGAGTTAAGAACTTTCAGTAGCCGTGGCTCTTTTTGGTCAACGTCATACTTTGCGGCATCGGCAGGAGGAGTCACGACAGAGACTTTAGAAAAATATGTACAAGATCAAGGTAAAACGAAACGCCTCTCATCTCCGCCCTTTCGGACGGAGGTTTCCCTGCGCATGAGCTAAGCGAGGTAAAAATAAATGAATAACTCTCTTATATCCGTAATCGGACTGACGAGAAGATTTTAATAACTCTGGGAGAAATAAAAAAGAAAAGAAAGGAAGGTTACAAGGCAGTAACCTATTGAAATTAAATGGTCGGGGCGGCGGGATTCGAACTCGCGACCCCTTGCACCCCATGCAAGTGCGCTACCAGGCTGCGCCACGCCCCGACTGAGAAAGCGAATATTACACCAAAATCACTTGTTGCGCAAAAACTCCGCAGTCTCTTTTAAGTTAGAAGAAATTTCTTGAAGCTCACGAATCATTTCTTTTGAAAGCATTTGAGAAACGGGAGGAGCGGCGAGCGGAGCAAGCTCCTCCGGAACTCCCTCTTTCTCTTTTTTCAGCTCAGAAATAACACCTTCAATAGAGAGGCCTTTGCCGTATCTTAGCTCCCGGATTTTACGGACCAGTAAAATGTCTTGAGGCCGGTACCTTCTTTGATTTCCTCTTCGAATAGGCCGAAGAGCAGGGATTTCAGATTCCCAAAACCGAAGAACATCTTGACGGACGCCGCAAAGAGTTACCGCTTCGGAAATTTTGAAAAATTTCTTTTCCGGTGGTATGCGCGGTAACTCCGAGAGCTTTGCCATAGTCTTACTTAGCTAATTTGCTCTCGATAAGCTCGCTGTTAGCTTCCACCATGTCCCTTAATTTCGGACTTGTATGGAAAGTCACAACTCTGCGGGCGGTAATGGCAATTTCTTTACCGGTCTTGGGATTTCTTCCCGGTCTTTCCGGCTTGTCTCTTAATTGAAAGCTTCCGAAGCCTGAGAGCTTGATTGATTCGCCTCTTTCCAAGCAGGCGCGGAGCTGATCAAAAAAGAGATCGACAATGTTTCTTGACTGTCTTTTGGAATAACCGAATTCTTGGGTCAGAAGCTCGGCTAAATGCGCTTTAGTCAGGGTTTCATCGGGTCCAAGACCGGTAGAAAAGGTAGCGAGATCCTCGCTATCGTAAATTTCTGTCATTGTTGTCCTCTAAAAATATTATTTTCTGAGAGAAGCGCCTTTTGCTTCTAAAGTTTCTACTAAAGCGGCAACGGCTTCCTCAATTTCATTCTCTTCAAGAGCTTCTTGTTTAGCTTGCAGTTTAATAGCGAAAGCTAAACTCTTCTTGCCTTGCATTTCGGTGTCTTCTTTTTTCGGCTTGTACACATCAAACAAGTCGAAAGAGGCCAACGAAAGAAGTCTTGGGTCGGTCTTAGATGCTTTCTTAACGGCATCAAGCAAGTCCTGAACAGGAACCTTATCATCAACCCAAACGGCCAAGTCTCTTAAAATCGGCTGTTGTTTCGGAATACCTTTATAGCTCGGAACATCAGTCTGCATCAAGGCAGTGGCATCTACCTCAAAGACGACAGGAGCATGCGGTAAATTGTACTGCTGAAGAATCTTCGGATGAATTTCACCAATAAAACCAATCTGTTCACCGTCAAGCATAACTTTTGCAGTACGTCCCGGATGAAGAGCTGGATGTTTGTACGCTTCAAAACGAAGCTTCAGCGGGAAAGCAAAGACTTCCAGAACGCCTTTTAAGTCGTAGAAGTCAACCAAGCGCTTTTCCTGACCCCATTGAGCCGGAACGGCAGCCCCGTAAGAAAGAGCGGCAAAGTGAACCGGCTGCTCAACGCCTTGTACGGAAGAGTCGGAACCTTTGATTTCATCATTCTTCCAGAATACGCGACCGTATTCGAAGATATTGACTCTTTCTGCCTTGCGGTTTAAGTTGAAAACTAGATTGTCAATTAACCCGGAGATCATCTGAGTGCGCATGACATTCATTTGGCTTGCGATCGGGTTTAACACCTTGATGACGTCTTCTTTTTCAGTAAAGAGGGCATCAGCCTTGTCTTCAACGAAAGAGTAGTTAATCAATTCTTGGAAGCCTAAGCCTGCAAGTTTGCTGCGGAGCTGATGACGAGTACGGGTGTCTTCCGGCTGTTCCTTCATTTGAATGCGTGCAAGCGGAGGAATTTCAGGAAGAGCTTCATAGCCGATCAAGCGGGCAACTTCTTCAATTAAATCTTCTTCAATTTCAATATCGAAGCGATAAGAAGGAGCTGTCACGGTGAAGACGCCGTCTTCTTTCACATACGGGAAGTTAAGATTTTTCAGGCACTGTTCCATCTGGTCATCGGTAATATCAATGCCGATGACTTTACGGCAGCGGTCAGCACGCATCTTAACTTGCTTGGTCTCAGGCAATGCAACGACTTGATCGACGACAGGTCCGATCTTCGTTTCGGGCGTGCCGCAAATTTCCACTACCAGCTTTGTGATGTATTCCAAATGTTCAGGATTGCTTGCAAAATCAACGCCTCGTTCGAATCTATAAGCGGCATCGGTAGAGAAGTTTAATTTTCTGCATCTGCCCTGAATTGAAGTTGGCCACCAGAAAGCAGCTTCAACAAAAATGTTTTTGGTATCGAGGGAGATGGAAGTGCCTTCTCCGCCCATGATGCCGGCAATGGCTTCAACGCCGTTGTCGTCAGCAATTACACCGAAATAGGGGTCGATGTCAACGGTCTTTCCGTTTAGAAGTTCGGCTTTTTCACCTTCCTTGCCCCAACGGACAACGAGTGGTCCGTTGATTTTGTCCAGGTCAAAGAAGTGAGTCGGACGGCCGAGCTCCAACATGACATAGTTGGAGATGTCAACTAAGGCCGAGATAGATCGCTGACCCGATCTTTCAAGACGGTCCTTCATCCATTGCGGAGTAGGTGCCTTGGCATTTAATCCGGCGATAATACGGCCGGAGAAGCGGCCGCAGAGCTCGGGTGCTTCAACCTTAACTTCTTTGGTGCAATGGCAAGTCGGTTCAACCGGAGAGAAATCCGGAGTTGTCATTTCAGCACCGGTCATGGCGCGTAAATCGCGTGCAATGCCGAGAATGCTGAGAGCGTCGCCTCTGTTCGGAGTCAGCTTAATTTCAATCTTCTTGCCGTCCAGATGGGCGTACTTGCGAATATCTTCGCCGACAGGAGCATCTGCCGGAAGGATCCAAAGACCCTTGTGATCTTCATCAATTCCCAGCTCGCGGGAGGAACAAAGCATACCGTTGCTGACTTCACCGCGAAGTTTGGATTTCTTAATCTTGAAATTACCCGGCAATACAGCGCCGTCAAGTGCACATGGGACTTTGACCCCGGGCGCGACGTTGGGGGCTCCGCAGACGATTTGGATTGGCTCACCTTTGCCAGTGTCTACTGTACAGACGTGGAGCTTATCTGCGTTAGGATGCTGATCGACGGTTAAAACTTGAGCAACGACAACACCGTGAAATTCAGGCGCAATGGAATCCATCCCTTCAACTTCCAACCCGCCCATGGTTAATTTTTCACATAACTGTTTGCTGTCAAGATCAGGATTAATGTAATGGCGCAGCCATTCTTCTGAAAATAGCATTCTTTTTCCTCTGGACGTTAGTTAAATTGCTGAAGGAATCTGAGGTCGCCTTCAAAGAAAAGTCTTAAGTCGTCAATGCCGTAGCGGAGCATTGTCAGTCTTTCTAAGCCGGAGCCGAAAGCAAAGCCAATGTATTTTTCGGGGTCAAGACCGAAGTTTCTGACAACATTCGGATGAACTTCGCCGGCACCGCTGATTTCAAGCCATTTGCCTTTTCTTGGGCCGCTTGTGAACATCATGTCGACTTCAGCGCTAGGTTCTGTAAAGGGGAAGTAGCTCGGACGGAATCTGACAATAAGATCTTCGGTTTCAAAGAAACGGCGAAGGAAATCTACGTAAACGCCCTTGAGATCAGCAAAGCTGATGTTTTCTTCGATCCAAAGTCCTTCAACCTGATGGAACATCGGAGAGTGAGTGGCATCTGAGTCAACGCGGTATGTTCTTCCCGGAGCAATAACCTTAATTGGCGGCTTGTTCTGGCGGGCATAACGGACTTGCATAGGAGAAGTATGAGGACGCAAAGGCATCTGTTTGCCTGTTTCGTCAATCATGTCAACGTAGAACGTATCCTGCATGCTGCGTGCCGGATGGTTTGGAGGATTGTTCAGGGCGGTAAAGGTATACCAGTCGGTTTCAATCTCAGGACCGTCAGCAACTTCAAAACCGATGGTTCTAAAGATTTCCTCTACTCTCATCCAGGTCTTCATTACAGGATGAATACCGCCGATCCCCTGTGTGCGACCCGGAAGTGTGATGTCGATTGCTTCGGCAGAGAGTCTCTTTTCTAATTGGGCAGCTGCAAGTTCTTCTCTTCTTTGATTGAGAAGTGCTTCTACAGCCTGCTTCGTCTTGTTGATGGCTGCTCCTCTTTCTCTTTTTTCTTCGTGAGAGAGTTTGCCCATTCCTTTGAGAAGCTCAGTTAATTGACCGTTCTTGCCGAGAAACTTTGCCTTAGCGTCTTCCAAAGAAGCGGTCGTTTGGGCTTCTTGGAATGCTTGCTTGGCAGATTCAACTATTTGATTGAGGTCTTCCATCTTTTGAACACAAAAAGTTAACTTGAAAAAAAGAAAAGCCTGGAGAAGATAAATTCACCAGGCCTTTGCTAGGACAGATTTCGGACTAAGCCGAAAAATTTTATACAGTTGCTGTATTAGGCGAGACTAGCCTTGGCCTTTTCAACAATAGCAGCAAAACCTTCTTTGTCGAAAATAGCCATGTTAGAGAGAACCTTACGGTCAAGCTCAATGCCGGCTTTCTTCAAACCGTTCATGAACTTGCTGTAGCTCAATCCGTTAGCTCTTGAACCAGCATTAATACGTGCAATCCACAAGCGGCGGAATACGCGCTTCTTGTTGCGGCGGTCACGATAAGCATACTGACCGGCTTTCATGACAGCCTGTTTGGCTACACGATAGACATTGTTGCGACGGAGAGAAAATCCCTTCGACAATGCAAAAACTTTTTTATGACGGGCTCTAGCCGTTACACCACGTTTTACTCGAGGCATTCTATTCTCCTTCTATTAAGCGTAAGGCATCATGCGGCGGATTTCTTTAACATCCGACTCATTGATGGTTACCATACCGCGCAAATGACGTTTGTTCTTTGTCGTGCGTTTTGTGAGAATATGACGCTTTGTTGCGTGGGCACGTTTGATGGAGCCGCCAGAGCGTACTTTGAAGCGCTTGGTAGCTGCCTTTTTGCTTTTCATCTTTGGCATTTTGCCGAGATCCTTATTATTTGATGATTGCAGGCGTCTCTCCGACGGAGAAATCTTTTTAGCCTGATTTCACTTATTGTCCCTATTCAGAACAGGGCGCAATGATACACTAAAAAAACAACAATTTACAAGGAAAAATTAATGTTCCTAGTAACAATTGTTATTTTCAAAAACTAAGGAGAGCAGAAACCCTGCTCTCCGGTCAATTCTTACTTCTTTTTCTTCGGAGCAAGAACCATAATCATCTGACGGCCTTCTAATTTTGGAAAAGACTCGACCTGTGCAATGTCTGCCAACTCTTCCTTTACGCGGTTAAGAAGGTCGTTTCCGAACTCTTGATGAGCCATTTCACGGCCGCGGTATCTAAGAGTGACTTTGGCCTTGTTGCCGTCTCCGATAAAGCGCTGCAAAGCTCTAAGCTTAGTCTGGAAGTCATTTTCATCTGTCTGAGGACGGAACTTAACTTCTTTGACCTGAATAACTTTCTGCTTGGCTTTGGCTTCTTGTGCCTTCTTTTGCTCTTGATAACGGAACTTGCCGTAATCCATCAAGCGACAAACGGGAGGACGTGCATTATGCGCGACTTCAACCAGGTCAACACCTGCCTCTTCTGCCATGGCTAATGCCTGAGAGGTTTTGACGATACCAATCATGTTACCGTCAACCCCGGTCAAGCGTACTTCAGGAACACGGATCTCGCCATTGATCCGGTGCGTGCGTTCTTGAGCTATTTTTGTCTCCGGTTAGTTAATCATTTTGTCTGTTACGGCGTTCTTCAACGTCTTTCTGGACAAGTTTAATAAATTCTTCGGTAGTCATTACGCCCAGGTCTTTACCGCCGCGTGCCCGGACTGAGACTTTACCTTCAGCCTTTTCTTTGGCTCCCACAACAACAATATAGGGAAGTTTTTGAAGGCTAAGTTCGCGAATCTTATATGTAATCTTGTTATTGCGCAAATCTGCTTCAGATCTGATGCCGGCTTTTCTGAAGGTTTCTACCAGTTCTTTTGCGTAATCAGCCTGCTCATCGGTAATGTTGGCGATACCGACCTGAACCGGGGCAAGCCATGTCGGAAGCAAACCGGCATAGTGCTCAATCAGCATGCCGATGAAGCGCTCCATACTGCCCAAAATAGCACGGTGAAGCATAACAGGGACTTTGTGCTCATTGTCCTCTGTCACATATTCAGCACCGAGTCTGCCCGGCATCTGGAAGTCGACCTGGATTGTTCCGCACTGCCAAGATCTGCCTAAAGAGTCTCTAAGGTGGTATTCAATCTTAGGACCGTAGAAAGCGCCTTCGCCTTCGAGAATGTCGAACTTAATGCCTGCCTGATCCAGAGCAGTCATCAAAGCTTTTTCGGCCTTATCCCAGCTGGCGTCGTCGCCGATTCTCTTTGCAGGACGAGTAGCTACTTTGTAAGAAATGTCATGGAAACCGAAGTCTGCATAGACCTTTTTAACGAGATCGCTGTAGGCGATGCATTCGTCAAGAATCTGATCTTCAGTACAGAAAATATGACCGTCGTCCTGAGTAAAGCCGCGGACACGCATCAAACCGTGCAAAGAACCTGAGGGTTCGTTGCGGTGGCAAGCCCCGAACTCACCATAGCGGAGAGGCAAATCGCGATAGGAGCGAACGGTGTTGTTGAACAGCTGGATATGGCCCGGGCAATTCATCGGTTTGAGAGCGTAGTAGCGGTTTTCGGACTTAGTTGTGAACATATTGTCCTGATACTTATCCCAGTGGCCGGAACGTTCCCAAAGAGATCTGTCTAAGAGCTGAGGAGCCTTGACTTCCATGTAGCCGTTTTCTTGGTAGACGTTGCGCATATACTGTTCAACTTGCTGCCAAAGAGCCCAGCCCTTGGAGTGCCAGAAAATGAGACCCGGAGCTTCTTCTTGGAAGTGGAAAAGATCCAATTCCTTACCTAAGCGGCGGTGGTCGCGTTTTTCTGCTTCTTCAAGCATATGCAGATAGTTGGCCTGATCGTCTTTCTTGGCCCATGCTGTACCGTAAATACGCTGAAGCATTTCGTTGTTGCTGTCGCCTCTCCAATAGGCACCTGCAATCTTCATAAGTTTGTGAACTTTCAAACGGCCTGTGCTCGGTACGTGAGGGCCGCGGCAAAGGTCAACATAGTCACCCTGACGATAGAGAGAAATCGCTTCATTAGTTGGGATTGAAGCAATAATTTCTGCTTTGTAATCCTCACCGATGGACTTGAAAAATTCGACAGCTTTGTCTCTTTCCATTTCTTCGCGGACGATGGGAAGATCTTTCTTCACTAATTCGTCCATCTTCTTTTCGATGACAGGAAGATCTTCCATGGTCAAAGGACGGGGGAGAGAGAAGTCGTAGTAAAAGCCGTTTTCGATAACCGGTCCGATTGTGACTTGTGAGCCCGGGAAGATTTCCTTTACCGCCTGAGCCATCAAGTGAGATGTGGAGTGGCGAATGATGTCCAAACCTTCCGGATCTTTATCTGTGACAATAGAAAGTGTTGCGTCTTCTGTAATTGGGTAGCTTGTGTCAACTAACTTACCGTTTACTTTACCGGCGATCGCAGCTTTAGCTAAGCCTGCGCCAAGTGATGCGGCAACCTCTTTAACAGTTACCGGACCTTCAAACTCTTTCTTAGAGCCGTCAGGCAATGTAATTGAAATCATTCAAAAAATCTCCGTAGTTATTAGTCTGGAACGCGCTTGAATTTATTCGTATTACAGGGAAGCGCTTTCCGCACATTTTATCGATTCTAAGCCAAAAGACTTATCTTAACCGTTGAGCAACTAGGAGTTTTTGTTTTTTTTGTCTTTTTTGCTTACGAATTGGTGTGCACCGCAAAGCGCTATATACCTCATTTGGTACGCAAGAACCCCCACTCACAATTGTGAGGTCTACTCTGGTCACCATCGTAGAAAAACGTGAAGAGGAAAATTATGGATTTGGCAAATCAAAAAGCTCATGCAAAGGTCAACGGAGAAAAGAATCTTGTTACCGGCCGTAAGGGTTTGGCCCGCAATATCCGTGCTTTAGAAGAGCTTCCGAAGAAAGACAGACTCGATATCGTAAAAAGAGGTGTCGTGTTTGTAGTTTATCACTGGGACGGTGAGCTTCATTTCGGACCGGCTCGTTGGCTCGGCTACGGCAAAGGCCGCAAGAGCAATGACCGCGCCATTATCGCTGCAAACCGCATTAATAACATTTTTGGTGTGGAAGGCCCCGAAAAGAGTGACAAGCTTGAAAAGGCTTTAACAGCTTACTGCAAGGCTCTCGGCGGAAAGCCTGTGAGAGAACAGCATAAGTTCTGGAAGAAAGATTGCATTAAAAAGATTGATGCGATGCTGGAGCAATTAGACAATTAATTACTCAAGTGTTTGAAAAAAGGGGAGGCTAAAGAAGCGGAAGAGTCTCTCCTTTTTTGATTCTTCTTTTGCGAGGCTCTTTTTGCAAATCTCTTGCTATCCACTCCAGAAGAACTTTGACGATGTACTCAACTTCTTCGTCAGATAATTCTCTATGTTTTGGGATGTCGTGCCATTTCAGAAGGCAGCCCCGGCAACAGCATCCTGTTGCATGCTGAGCAACGAAAACCGGATGCCCTTTGACCGGTGTTTGTTTGCCGTCCTTTAGAGGTTCTTCGGGAGCCAGCCGTTTGATAATTAAATCATGAGCATGCTGACGCAAAACCTCCTGTCCTTTCATTTCTGCAAATAACCGATCATCGTAATTGAGCCGAAATTTGCTTCTGAATTTCGAGCGTGCCAATTTTTGGAAAAGATTATCGAGATCGGTATACATACATTAGAAAGAAGAGTTGGAACTAGAATACTAACTTTGCCGTAGGCAAGACATATTGGAAATTGTAGAAAAAGGTAATCTCAATGGCTTGTATTAACTTCCCCTCTCCGGTTTTTGGGCCTATCCACTCCAGAAGGCTAGGGACCTCACTAGGTCTGAATTTGCTCCCGGAGGGCGGAAAGCTCTGTTCTTTTGACTGTATCTATTGTGAGTGCGGTTTTAATAAAGACAATAGAGAAAATACAAAGCTGCCTTCCCGAGAAAAAGTGAAGTCGGTTCTTGAGAAAAAACTAATACAGCTTACCGAAGAAGGCGTTACTCCCGATGTCTTTACCTTTGCAGGCAATGGAGAGCCGACAAGTCACCCTGACTTTGAAGAAATCGTTGGAGATGTAATCGAACTAAGAGACAAATACTTCCCGAAGGCTAAGATTTCAGTTTTGAGCAACTCTACCTTCATTGCAAAACCGCACGTATTTAGAGCATTGAAAAGAGTTGACAACAATATTCTGAAGTTGGACACCGTCAATGAGGAGTTCATCAAAATGGTGGACCGTCCGAATTCTTCGTATGACTTGAAGAAGACGATCGAGAATCTCAAGAGGTTCAACGGAGAGCTGATCATACAAACAATTTTCCTCAAGGGAAGAACACAGGGAAAAGAAATAGACAATACAACGGAAGAATTTATTGTCCCCTGGATCTCGGCACTCAAAGAAATTCAGCCGAAAGAAGTCATGATTTATACACTTGCTCGCGAAACGCCCGCACCCGATTTGGAAAAAATACCGAAGGAAAAAATGGACGAAATCGGGCAAAGATTAAAAAATGAGGGTTTTCGAGTAAGTGTTTCCTATTGAATTTGCTAATAAATTGTAAGAAACGAGGCGGTCTTTTTCTGTGTCATTTAGCTGTCACAATCGATTCATAGAATGAAATCATTAACATCGATTAGGAAACAAAATGCCACAGACACTGCCCACCAAGAAAAGTTTGGTCTTAGCTGGTGCATCGCTTCAATTAATCGCATTAGCAAGCCGTAAGGGCTCTGAAATGTTGAAGGAGAAGGGCAAAGAAGCGTTAAGTAGTGCTTCCAAAGCTCAGCCACAGATGCATAAGCCGGCAGCAGCCTAACTTTAAGGACAGACGAAAAAACCGCGGAAAGAGAATCTGCGGTTTTTTGTTTACGGCTGGAAACAATAATAACCGGCTTCGAGTAACCGCCGCTCTTGTTCTATCCAAGAGGATAAAAAATCTGAGAAAATTCTTTCTCATGAGAAAATGCGGAGCCGTTCTCATCTTGAATTCCGAGCGGAAAGCAATAATAACCGGCTTATTTTTCCTAATTAGCTTGTGAATCCAACGTCAATACTTTGTCTTTTTTACGGAACATAGTTGTCCGAAGTTAACTGACAAAGAAAGTTTGCAATGGCTCTAATTTCCAAAGAAGAACATAAAAATGCATATTCTTATTTCGAACGATGACGGATATCTGGCTCCGGGAATTCAAGAATTGGCCCGAGCAATGAAGAAATTTGGAAAAGTAACGATCGTTGCACCTGAAAGAAATCAAAGCGGGGCAAGCAATTCGTTGACGCTTCATTTGCCTTTGCGTATTCAGCAGCTTCAGGAAAATCTTTATTTTGTTACCGGCACTCCTAGCGACTGTGTGCATATTGCTATGACCGGTCTGCTGCCAGAAAAGCCTGACTTAGTATTGAGCGGTATTAACTGCGGTCAGAATATGGGAGATGACACCCTATATTCGGGGACCGTTGCCGCCGCCATGGAGGGATACTTATTCGGTTGCCCGTCATTTGCCTTCTCTCAGGTAAAGAGCGGGTGGTCATACTTAGACAGCGCCGTGCGCGTTGCTGAGATCATCGTCGGAGATTACATCAAGAATCCTTTGAAAGCCCCGTTTTTGCTGAATGTGAATATTCCTAACATGTATTTTGAAGAGTTGTCGGGAGTTATTGTCACAAGGCTTGGGCGACGTCATTCAGCCCAGCCTGTGGTTGAACAAATTAATCCGAGAGGAGAAAAGATCTATTGGATGGGGCCGGCCGGGGATGCAAAGGATAATGTGTACGGCACAGATTTCTGGGCCGTCGATCATGGCTACGTCAGTATGACTCCGCTTCATATGGATATGACTGATTATTCCCAATTGGAAGAGATTCGCACCTGGTGGAATAAAAATAAGTAGTAATTTCACCCGCTTTTTAGATGATCGAAAATGGATAAATTTGGTACCATTATCGTTTATGTCTGCCCAGGTTCCAAGAAGGTAATTAAATGAAGTTCCGTAAGTTGTTTGCGCCAGTAGCAATGGTTTTGATTATTTCAGGCTGCTCATTCTCTGGAAAATCTCAGGCGCCTATTGTGGAAGGACCTACCTCTACCACGGTCTATACCGTTCAACCCGGAGACACTTTGTATTCTGTTGCCCGTCGTTACGGTGTCGATCCGAAGGCGGTAGCCAGAGAAAACGGAATGACAAATCCGAATCAGCTAAGAGTTGGACAGCGTATTCGACTCTCAGTCAATTCCTCTTCTTCTGCGATAGCTCAGATTCAGGCAGCTGAGAAAGCTTCTGCAACTACAACTGCTGCGCCGGTGGTCAAACAAAGCCAGGCGGAGGTTGCAAAATCTGAACCTGTAGCAAAGACAACTACAACGGCTTCAACTTCCGGAACATTTATGTGGCCGGCACAGGGAAGTATCGTTAAGAGTTTCGGCCCTAATAATAAGGGTGTGGACATCTCCGGCAAGGAGGGAGATTCAGTCGTTGCCTCTGCTGACGGTAAGGTCATTGTCGTTGGCAACATGACAAATTTAGGAAATTTGGTCATTGTTCAGCATAATTCCACTTACGTTACTGCCTACTGTCATCTCAAGAATATTCAAGTGGCACAAGGAAATATGGTTAAGAAGGGGCAGAAGATTGCAACTATCGGAAAGACCGATTCAGAAGCTCCGAGAGTCCATTTTGAAATTCGTAAGCTGGGCAAGCCGCTGAACCCGGTAGAAATGCTTCCTACCAAATAATCAAGCAACGCTTTGTTTCAAACAAAAACGGAGGGACATAGCCCTCCGTAAACCGATTTTCTGTGGAACGGAAAGTCGGTAAGATTATCCTGCTGGACGGAATATTGAATAAGTATTACCGTTTGGTTTTTAGTGAAGACAGTTACAGTTATTACTCGAATCCTCTGCTTCCTATCCCGAATAGATTAGAGGCGATTTTCGGAGAGTGCTATGAAAAAGCAAAAAGTTCGTGACAAATTTATTGTCACCGTGGATTCATTAGATCAGGAAGGCCGAGGTGTCTCCCGACGGGAAGGGAAGGTAGTCTTTATTGAAGGAGCTCTTCCCGGAGAGGAGGTTGAGTACGAAAGAATACGCAACAAACAGGACTTTGAGAGCGGTATTGCTACTCAGATTTTTAAAGAGTCTTCTTTGCGTGTTGCCCCCGGATGTCCGTACTTCGGCATGGCTGACGGTAGCTGCGGCGGGTGTGCTATGCAGCATTTAGAGCCACGCGCTCAAGTAGCTGTCAAACAGAAAGTCCTCATGGATTCCTTAAAGCATATCGGCCGAGTCAAACCGCTGCGTATTCTTCCGCCGATCTTCGGACCGGAATGGCATTATCGTCATCGAGCACGTTTGTCCGTCAAAGATGTTCTAAAAAAGAATACGGTTTTGGTTGGTTTCCACGAAAAACGCTCAAGTTTTATCGCTGACATGAAATCCTGCAAAATCCTTCCTAAAAAAGTAAGTGATTTGCTGGTACCTTTGCGCGATCTCATTAGTTCTTTGAAACTTCGTCAGAAAATTCCTCAGATTGAAATTGCTGTTGCCGGTGAACACACTGCCTTAGTGCTGAGAGTTTTGGAGACACCTTCGCAGGAAGATGAAACAAAGCTCAGAGATTTTCAGAGACAGTATGGTGTCGAATTCTGGTATCAGCCGAAAGGTCCGGATACTGTTTTTCCAATGGATCCGGAAAACCTTAATAATCTGAAGCTTGTGCATTCTGAAACCGGCGTTACAACGGTCTTTAAGCCTACAGATTTCACACAAGTTAATCATGCGTTAAATGACGTCATGATTACCCGTGCACTTCGTTTACTCAAACTCCGGACAACAGACAAAGTTGCTGACTTCTTCTGCGGTCTCGGCAACTTTACTTTGCCGATTGCTACAAAGTCTGCGAAGGTATTTGGTATTGAGGGTAGTGAACAGCTTGTTAAGAGGGCTGAAGCCAGTGCGGTCGCTAACGGGCTTGCTGATAAAGCTTCCTTCAGAGAGCGCAATTTATTTACTTGGACGTTAGAAGATTGGACAGCCTTGTGGAAGGAAATGGGAGGCATCGATAAGGTGCTGATAGATCCTCCGCGTGACGGTGCTCAAGCATTATGCACTTCTTTGGCTGAGACTTCGGAGCGGCCGGAACGAATTGTGTATGTCTCCTGCAGTCCTGCAACACTTGCCCGAGATTGCAATATCCTCGTTAACGAGGGCGGCTGGGTGTTGAAAGCAGCCGGAATCATGAATATGTTCCCGCACACCGGACATGTTGAGAGCATTGCATTGTTTGAAAGAGGATCGTCTGAGGAGCTTGAGCTTTGCAAAATAAAGAAAGCTGAGAAGGTGGAAGAATCAGCCGAGGAAGAAAGCAAACCAGATAATGAAGGAAATCCTTCCGAGTAGTAAGAAATAAGACGGGAAGATTGTGCACACTACAGTTTTGATCCAGGCTATCGTCCAGACATTAGCTTTTTTTGCCGCGGTTATTTTTGTACCTGCAATTTTCTTTAAATGGATAGTTAAGAGTTTGTCGTGGGGATCTGCGATTTTGTGTTCTATCTTTTCTCTCTTCTTACCCGTGCTGATCCTAAGCAATAATTACCTTGAAATCCAACAAGTGGTAGAAATGGGTGCCGCATGGGGGCTTCCGCACGTGGTTGAGTTCTCTTCTGCTGCATGGGCCTTTACTTTAGGTTCGGTGGCCGCATCGTTAGTTGTGGTCATTCAGCTGATTCAAGGCAGAGGAAAAAAGATCGGAATAAATATCTTAGGTTTTATGTGCCTGAGCGTCGCATTGAGCCTGCTTGGTCTATTCGGCGTGCCCTCCTTTTTTTATGGAGGTTCAGTTGATATGAACCTGGCGAATACCTTCTTCGTTTTTGAGCTTCTTATCACTTTATTTTTCTCAGGAGTTTATTTTGTTTTTTCCGATAAATCTAGAGAAGTCTACTGGTCATATAGCTTGACTGATGCACGTTTTCACTAGAAATCTAACAAAAGATGTCCGATAATAGATCTTAAAAAATGGAGGAATAATGGAAGAAAGCGGTGTTTTTGAGTATTGGTTTGCGTTGATATTTGCTTTAGGTTTTTGTGTCTGGTTCCCCGCTTATGTCATTAAAACCAAGGGCCGGGGAATTCCTTTGTGGGGCCTGGCTTTTTGCATCGTTTTTTTATTTCTCATTCTTCCCCTAATCAATGTCGGAATTGCACAGGAATCTCTGCCTTTCGTATGGAATACCATGTTTGAAGGGATCGCCGGGGAGCGTCCTCACATCGTTCAACAAGTAACGATGCAAGCGGGATCTCTTCACAGAAAGGCTTCTCTAGATCAAGTCTTTCTACTAGTTTGCGGGGCCTTCCTTTTGGTTAGCGTGGTTCAAAGCGTCATGGCAGCTTGGATGCTGTATGTGCGTCATAATAGAAGAAGTCTGTTTCGCGCCATCCGTTTTATGTGGTGTTCCGCACTAATGACAGTCTGCGCAGCCAGTATTCTCCCCTTCCTCTTCTTAGGCAAACTTGGTGAGCCTATCGTCTATAACTGTGCTTTGTATATCTCAGTCTATATCGCAATTCTTTTGGGAATTACTGCGTATATCAGATTCTGTCCGGAAGTAGCTAAGTTCTACCCGTCTTAGTAAGTCTGTTTGATGCTTCTGCACTTTGATTCAAATGACTATGTTGTCATCGGAGGAGCTTTGCTCCTCTTGGTGTTCATTGCTTATTTCCTGCGACAGAGGTTCCCGAGTAAACAGAGGTATCTGAATTTTGCAGCTGCTTTGACACTTATTGTCAATCCGCTTCTTTTGATTTGTTTCTTCGCAAAAATATTTTTCTTTACAGAAGGTTATCCAAGAACCGTACTTAACAGCTGGGGGTACGTTAAGGCAGTCGGCACAATCTCGATACTGTGCGAAATGATGGCCGTCTACCTCATTTATCTTCTTTTTCAAAACAATCCCCAGGGATCCGCAATGAAGACCTTGACCATGTGGTTTTGTATCAACGCTGCAGGAGCAGCCTTGTGTCTTTTAGAAGCACCCAAGCTAGTCTGGCCTTTGTCTTTTGCGTCTGTGACCTCTTATTCCCTGCTTGCCTTGATTGCATTTGCTTTAATTAATCTTGCTGTTTTTCTATATTCCGTCTTTCAGTTCAAAAAAACGAGGCATTCCTAAGGCAGGTTGGCGAAGAAACTGAGGCCGAATTGAAAAACGATCATGACAGAGTCCATTTAAGGATGAGAGCCTGACAAACTTGTTCCAAATGTTTGCTTTTTCTCTAAATGCGACTGATGTGAAATTGCGTTATTTTGTGCGTGATAAAATCGAATAATTGTCAATAGTGGCAAGATTTTCTTCTCCTAGAGAAGGTTTATGCTTCCGGAGACCCAAGAGGTCGAAGGTTTTTGATTTTTTAATATTTTATAGAGTAAGAAATGGCTGTAGAACGCACACTTTCTATTATTAAACCTGATGCAGTAGCTAAAAACGTTATTGGTCAAATTTACACAAGATTCGAAAGCAACGGTCTTAAGATTGTCGCTTCCAAGATGAAATGGTTGTCCCGTCAGGAGGCCGAAGCTTTCTATGCAGTTCACAAAGAAAGACCTTTCTTCAAAGACCTCGTTGATTTCATGGTTTCCGGTCCTGTTCAGGTTCAGGTTCTTGAAGGCGAAAACGCCATCATGAAAAATCGTGAATTGATGGGCGCCACAGATCCGAAGAAAGCCGCTAAGGGCACTATCCGCGCTGACTTCGCTCAAAGTATCGACGCTAACGCCGTTCATGGCTCTGACAGCCCTGAAACAGCCGCTGTTGAAATCGCATTCTTCTTCCCACAGATGAATGTTTATTCTCGCTAATTGAGGGAATAATGTCAGTCACTTCAGAAAATAAACCCAAAACAAACCTTTTAGGACTCGATCAAGAGGGCCTGAAACAGTTTTGCGCTTCTTTAGGTGAGAAGCCGTTCCGGGCTGTCCAGCTTGAAAGATGGATTCACCGGAGAGGAGCTAAGACTTTTGATGAAATGACTGACCTCGCCAAATCTTTCAGGGCCAAACTCAGTCAGATTGCTGAAATCAAAGGCCCTGAGATTTTGCGCGATAAAATTTCTGCTGATGAAACACGCAAATGGCTCGTCGATGTCGGAAACGGCAACGCCGTTGAAATGGTATTTATTCCTGAATCCAATCGAGGCACCTTGTGCATTTCTACGCAGGCCGGATGTGCAATGAACTGTTTGTTCTGTTCAACCGGCAAACAAGGTTTCAATCGAAACCTAACGACTGCCGAGATTATCGGTCAGCTTTGGCATGCCGAACATACCCTCAGACAGTCTCGCGGCATCAAGGATGAAAATGAGAGAGTTATCTCCAATGTTGTCTTAATGGGCATGGGGGAGCCGCTCCAAAATTTAGATGCCGTCGTTCCTGCACTTAATTTGATGCTTGACGATCATGCTTACGGCTTATCCCGGCGCCGAGTGACCGTTTCAACCTCCGGACTGGTTCGTCAAATCGATAAACTTGCAGAAAGATGCCCTGTTGCGCTTGCTGTGAGCTTGCACGCTCCTAACAATGAATTGCGCGACAAGATCATGCCGGTTAACAAAAAGCATCCTATTGAAGATTTATTGGCAGCTTGCCAAAGATACCTTAAAGTCGCTCCGAGAGATTTCATCACTTTTGAATACATCATGATCGGAGGAGTTAACGACTCTTCAAAACAAGCTAAAGAGTTAGTAAAACTTGTTGAAAAGGTACCTTGCAAATTTAACTTAATTCCCTTCAATCCTTTCCCGGGCTCCGGTCTTGAGAGAAGCTCGGAGGAAAACGTGAAGGCATTCTCCTCAATTCTTAACGATGCAGGAATTGTCTGTACCGTAAGAAAAGTTCGAGGAGATGATATCGATGCCGCCTGCGGTCAATTAGCCGGTGAAATTAAAGACAGGACTAAATTGGCTGAGAAGCGCGCACAGAGACAAATATTAATTAAAGAAATAACGAAACCACAGTAAATGGGCTGGAGATTTAAATGACTGAACAAAATGAATTAGAGCAGCAAGAACCAGAACAAAAAGCCGCTACTCAGTCAAATGTACCTGAATACGGAAAACTGTTGACAGAGGCTCGCGAGTCTAAGGGCCTTTCTGTTGAACAGGTCGCCTCGCAGCTTAGACTGTCCGCTAAACAGATCATTGGTCTTGAAGAGGGCGATCCTTCAGCTTTTGCCTCCGTGGTTTATACAAGAGCCCACCTAAGAAGCTACGCTCGTTTGCTTGGCCTGGATGAAGCTAAGATAGTCGATCTCTTCAGCAATTCCTTAACTTCAGAAGACAGAGATCAAAAGGCTTTGATTCGTAAAACAACCTCCGGGCTGCGTCCTTACCAAGAAGAAACAACTAAAAACGGAAAAGGCAAAGGGATCGGCTGGATTATTTTCTTAATTGTGGTTGCTATCGTTGCCTATATGGGATGGCGTTACATGAATCCGAGTTTTAATCTTCAGGAAGTTAAGTCTTCTCTGAACTTTATGAACTCACCGGATAAGCCGGCAGTTGAAGCTAATGCGGACACATCCAAGTCCGCTGCCGACGAAAAAAGTCCCACAACTGACGCAAACAAGAAGAAAGCTGAAGAACAAAAGCCGGTTGCTGCAGAAGAATCTAAGCCGGCTCCTAAGCAAGAAACGATTTCTGCTAAAGCTGAGACCAGTGCTCCCGGCGCAGCAACTGACAGTTCAACAGCGGTTCCTTCCCAGACTCCTGACGGCAAGCCTATAACTCAGGTCGGCAAGACTCCGGAGGAGCGTGCCCTTGAAGCAAAAGTTATGGCAGAACATAACCAGCAGCTCGAAGCTCAAAAGAAGGTAGAAGAAGCCAAGAATACACCGGTTGTTCCTGAACCGGCCGCTCCTGTTACTTTGAAATTGGTTCAGAACGAAAACGGTTGGTCCACTACGCTTCCGAGAGCTTCCAGCACACAACCTGTAAATATTAAATTCAGTGCCACTGACGGTGACTGCTGGTTCGGTATCTACGTTAACGGCAAACTTGTCGACAACACTACTCTTAAGCAGGGGGAAACTAAGGAATTTAAACATCCTCTGCCTTTCCGAGTGACTGTCGGCAACAAGTTCCGCGCAAAAGTCTCACTTAACGCCAACCCGGTTGACTTAGCAAGCTCTTCCAGATCGGGCTCTGTATCTTTTCAGGTGTTCACTGCTAAATAATTTGAAATGACAAAAACAAAAAACGGGCCCATGACAGTTAAATGGGCCAATAACGTGGTTCTGCTCGGGGGAGGCAGCCCAGTTGTTATTCAATCAATGACCAATACCGAAACCGCGGACGTAGACGGTACTGTCAAGCAAATTATGGAGCTTGCCGATGCAGGCAGTCAGTTGGTTAGAATTACTGTCAACACGCCCGCCGCTGCTCAGGCAGTTCCTCTTATTCGTCAAAAGCTGGATGCAGCCGGATATTTCGTTCCTTTGGTAGGAGATTTTCATTACAACGGCCATAAGCTTCTAAGCGATTATCCGGAATGTGCCCGTTCCCTTTCGAAGTTCCGAATCAACCCGGGAAATGTCGGCAAGGGCGATAAGCACGAACAAAACTTTAAAACGCTGATTGATTTGGCGATCAAATATGACAAGCCGATCCGCATAGGAGTTAACTGGGGATCGCTGGATCAGAATCTTCTGGCCAAAATGATGGAAGAAAATAACCGTCAGCCAAATCCGGAAAATTCGGGAGAAATTCTCCGCAGAGCTCTTGTCAAAAGTGCGATCGATAGTGCTGATGAAGCGGTTCGTCTCGGCATGCCGGAGGAGCAAATTGCAATTTCCGCTAAGGTCAGCGGTGTTCGTGAATTAGTCGATATCTACCAGAAGCTCGATAGACTTTGTCCTTACTCCTTGCATCTTGGTTTGACAGAGGCCGGAATGGGTTTGAAGGGCACTGTATCCTCAACGGCGGCTCTTTCTATTCTCTTAGCCCAAGGAATCGGTGATACGATCCGCGTTTCTCTGACGCCGGAACCCGGTCAAAAGCGTTCTGCGGAAGTCGATTTGGCCTGTGAGATTGTTCAGTCCTTAGGGTTGAGAAATTTTGAGCCGAAGGTTGTTTCTTGTCCCGGCTGCGGTAGAACGAGCAGCGTACTTTTCCAAGAGCTGGCAAAAGAGACACAGAGCTATTTGAAGCAGCAAATGCCCAAGTGGAGAGGAAAGTATCCCGGTGTTGAAAACATGACAGTCGCTGTAATGGGATGCGTTGTCAATGGTCCGGGAGAAAGCCGGCATGCCAACATCGGCATCTCGCTGCCCGGCAGCGGAGAAGCTCCGGTTTCTCCTGTCTATATCGACGGCAAGAAAGTTTGCTCTTTAAAGGGAGAGCAAATGGCTTCTGATTTCAAAAAATTAATAGATAATTATGTCCAAACAAAGTTTGGGACAAATCAGGATTAAAAATGGCAAAAGATAAAATACAAGCAATCAAGGGCATGGCTGACATGCTCCCGGAGGACACTCCTTATTGGGATAAGTTCACAAAAGCCGTAGTTGAAGCTGCCCAAGAATACGGCTATATGCAGATCAGAACTCCGATTCTTGAACAAACCCGTTTATTTAAGCGCGGTATCGGTGAGGTTACTGATATTGTTGAAAAAGAGATGTACTCCTTTGTTGATTCTCTGAACGGCGATGAATTGACGATGAGACCGGAAAATACCGCTTCCGTGGTCCGTGCCTGTATTGAACATAATTTGCTTTATGATGCACCTCGCCGTCTTTGGTATATGGGCCCGATGTTCAGACATGAACGTCCCCAGAGAGGCCGTTTGCGCCAGTTCCATCAGTTTGGTTTGGAGGCTCTTGGCTTCAAAGGCCCTGATGTGGATGCCGAACAGCTCTTGCTCGTAAAAAGAGTTTGGGACAAGCTTGGCATTAAGAATGTCTGGCTGGAATTGAACTGTCTCGGACAGTTTGCAGAAAGGCAGGTCTACCGTGAAACTTTAATTAAGTACTTCGAAGCTCACAAGGAAATCTTGGATGAAGAAGCTCAGAGAAGGCTTTATACCAACCCTTTAAGGATTCTCGATACAAAGAACCCGGCAATGCAGGACCTGGTTGAGAATGCGCCGAAGTTAATGGACAGTCTTGGCGAAGAGTCCAAAGCATTTCTTAAGAGACTCACGGATATTTTAGAAGCCGAAGGAATTGACTACCGCATCAATCCTCGCCTAGTCAGAGGTTTGGATTACTACAACTTGACGGTTTTTGAATGGGTTACTGATAAGCTTGGAGCCCAGAGCACCGTATGCGGAGGCGGCCGTTACGATCCGTTAATCGGTATGCTCGGCGGAAAAGAAACGCCGGCATGTGGTTTTGCAATGGGCATTGAAAGAATTATCGAATTGATGAAAGAAGAGGGCATCGCTCCGTCTTATAAAGAATGCTCAGTTTACGTTGCTTGGAGCGGCGAAGACTCCTTCCTGTTTGCTTTGCGTACCGCAGAAGCTCTCAGAAATAAGCAAGTCAGCACGATCCTTCATTCCGGCTCCGCTAAGTTTGCAAACCAGATGAAGAGGGCCAATGCATCCGGTGCTGATTTTGCTGTCATAATCGGCGAAAGCGAAACACAAGAGAAGATGGTTTCTATCAAGCCGCTGCGCGAAAACTTGAAAGATTACGGCCAGCAGTTAAAGATGACTGTAGAACAGGCTGTTGAATATTTAGCTGAACAAACTCGATAAAGAGAAAGGTCAAATATGGCATATGATTTAGAAGAGCAAGAGTCCCTATCCGAAATTAAAGCCTGGTGGGAGAAGTGGGGGACTTTAATTCTCACTATTGTCACGGTTGCCTGCTTGGCTGCTGCCGGTATGCGTGGCTGGCAGTGGTATCAGATGAAGCAGTCTGCCGATGCCGGCTCTCTTTACAGCTTGATGATTCAAGCCAATAACAATAAGGATCAGCAGAGAGTTCAAAATATAGCTCTGAAGCTTCAGGAGGACTACGCTGGGACAGCATTTGCCGGTATGGGTGCTTTATTGGCGGCTTATACTGCAGAACAACACAATAAAGCCAGTGAAGCTATCAAAGATCTTCAATGGGTTATTGACTCCAAAGATTATCCTGAATTGCAGACTGTCGCAGCTGTTCGCCTAGCAGGTATTTACATTGACCAAGGTTCTTTCGAGCAGGCTTTAAATCTTTTGAATTCAATTAAAAATCCGGATGCTGAAAAAGCATTAGTCGAAGATAGAAAGGGCGATGCTTACATTGCCATGGGCAATAAAGAAAAAGCAAAAGAATGCTGGACGGAAGCTTTAAGAGCTTGCACCACTACAAATCCGTTAGCCAAGATTATTGAAATTAAGCTTCAGGCTTTATAAAGAGAATAAAACATGAAAAAATTTTCCTTGACCCTGGCAGCAGCCGCACTGGCAGCTGTTTTAGTCGGATGTTCCTCTCCCAAGCATGAACCGGCGGAATTGGTATCGTTTACGCCCGCTATCAATGTCTCCGAAGTTTGGTCAGTCAGCATGCCGAACGCTGACGGATTCTTAGTCCCCGGTCTTTTTGACGAATCCGTCTGGGTTGCGGGCGGCAAAGAATTAGCCCGCTTAGATGCCAGAACCGGGAACAAAGAGTGGACTGTTTCTTTTGATTCTCCGGTTGTAGGAGGAGTAGGAACTGACGGGTATAACACCGCCGTGGGATTGGAAAACGGTGAATTGATTGTTTTAAATGCAGAAGGAAAAGAGGACTGGAAGAGCAAACTGACCAGTGAACTTGCCGGACCTCCCGTCATCACCAACGGTTTGGTTATTGTTAGAACTAAAGATATGAGAGTCTCCGCTTTTGAGGCCTCTTCCGGGGAACAGCAGTGGACTTTCCAGAGAAATCAGCCCGCTTTGACTGTTCGTGTACCCATTTCCATGACTGCACGTGATAACTTCTTATTTGTTGGTCAGCCTAACGGAAACGTGGTTATTTTAGACGTCAATAACGGACGTCCTGTTTTTGAATTCCCGGTAGCCCAAGCCAAAGGAATAACGGAAGTCGAACGCTTGATTGATGTGGTTGGTGCCCCTGTATTAAACGCTGATATGCTTTGTGCAGCCGCTTATCAGGGTGCCGTAACTTGCATTAACAGCACGAACGGACAGATGATGTGGACACAGAATGTCGATGCCATTGCAGGTCCGGCAGTTGACGAAGACAACGTCTATGTGGTTGATGTCACAGGTGTTGTCAGAGCCTACTATCGTGAAAGCGGAGAGCTTCGCTGGGAAAATAAAACCATGACTTACCGCGGACTCAGTGCTCCTGTCATTATGCCGGGAACCGTTGCCGTCGGTGATAATGAAGGTTACGTTCACCTTTTGTCACCGAGAACAGGCGAAGAAATAGCCAGAACTCGTTTAAGCGGGCCAATCGTTACTAAGGCACAAAGTTTTAGTGCCGGTGCGATTTTCCAGACAAGTAAAGGAGATGTAGCTTACTTAGCTACGAGATAACAATTATGCTGCCTGTTGTTGCATTGGTTGGCCGCCCGAATGTCGGCAAGTCAACTTTATTTAACCGCCTCACAAGATCTAGGGACGCTTTAGTCGCCGATTTTCCCGGTTTAACCAGAGATCGCCATTACGGTGAAGGCCGAGTCGGCGAGAAACCTTTTATTGTTGTCGATACCGGCGGTTTTGAACCGATTAAGACTGAGGGCATCGTCAAAGAGATGACCAACCAAGCTCAGCTGGCTGTCGAAGAGTCTGATATTATTTTCTTCCTAGTAGACGGAAGATCCGGCCTAACCCCGCAGGATCAGCGAATTGCGCAAAGCTTAAGAGAAAGCGGCAAGCCGACCTATCTTGTCGTCAACAAAGCCGAGGGCATGTCAGAGGTTGTGAAATCCGAATTCTATGAGCTTGCCTTAGGTGAGCCGTATCCGATTTCCGCAGCTCACGGCGAGGGCGTACGCGCCTTGGTCGATATGGCATTGGAAAAGTATCCGACTGAAAAAGAAATCGAGAAAGACGGCGACTTTGCGCACAAAATCAGAGTCGCTATTGCCGGCAGACCAAATGCAGGAAAATCAACGTTAATTAATGCTCTCATCGGAGAAGAAAGACTTATTGCGTTCGATATGCCCGGGACAACCCGCGATGCTATTGAAGTTGAATTCCAGTACAAAGATAAGGATTACATTCTTATCGATACAGCAGGTTTGAGACGCAAAGGGAAAGTTTTCGAGGCAATCGAAAAATTCTCCGTCATTAAGACGCTGCAAGCGATTGAAAAATCGAACGTTGTCGTGTTGCTTCTTGACGCAAAAGCCGGTATCTCGGAACAAGATGCCAACATTGCCGGTTATATTCTTGAAAGCGGCCGTGCTCTAGTCATTGCTATTAATAAATGGGATGACATCGGTGAATATGAAAGAACACGAGTCAAGGAAGAATTTGAGCACAAGATTCACTTTTTGAAGTGGGCCAAGAGTCTTTACATCTCTGCTTTATATAAGAGGGGCTTAGGTAATCTTCTGACTGCCGTTAATGAAGCTCATGCAGCAGCTTTCGTTAAACTCTCTACACCGAAGCTGACACGTGCGTTGATTGAGGCAACCACGCGGCAGCTGCCACCGAGAGCCCGCGGAGGCCGTCCTAAGATGCGTTATGCTCACCAAGGGGGCATGAATCCGCCGGTGATCGTAATTCATGGAAATGCATTGCAGGATGTGCCGGAAAGCTACAAACGGTACTTGGAAGGGTTTTTTAGAGAAAAATTCAATCTTAAAGGCACGCCTTTACGCATTGAATTAAGAACAAACAAGAATCCTTACGCTCAAAACGATTAATATAGTAAATATGTAGAAAGCTTCTCTCCTACAATCTTTTATAGCATTCTTTTTATTTTGTGCATTGCACACACGGAGAAAATAAATATGACAAAGGGGCAATTATTACAAGACCCGTTCTTAAACAGTCTTCGCAAAGGAAAAATTCCCGTTTCAATTTACTTGGTCAACGGCATTAAACTACAAGGACAAGTCGAATCATTTGACCAGTATGTCGTTCTTTTGAGAAATACCGTTACTCAAATGGTCTATAAACACGCGATTAGTACTATTGTTCCGGCTAGAGCAGTGCCGCTTGCCGGTGAACAGACAGAAGCCGAATAAGTGGATTTTCAGTATGAGAAGGGGGCTGACGGCCCCCAAAAAGTTTGGCTCGTAGTGGTAACGCTGGCCCGCCAAATTCACAAAGATGCCGCAGAAGAACTGACTGAATTAGCTCGTTCCTGCGGCTATGATGTTCAAGGGATCACGGAAGCAAAAAGAGAGAAGCCTGATCCGAAAACCTTTCTTGGCAGCGGGAAGATTGAGGAAGTGGCGCAGCTTGCCAGAGATTCCGGAAGCACCATTTTAATTTTCGACGTTGTCCTTTCTCCCGCACAGCAAAGAAATATCGAAACCACGACAAAACTTGCTGTACTTGATCGCACAAGTCTGATTCTTGAGATTTTTCGTCAGAGAGCTAAAACAAAAGAGGGGCGCCTGCAGGTTGAACTTGCGCGTCTGACGCATTTGTCTACCCGATTGGTTCGCGGCTGGACTCACTTGGAAAGACAGAGAGGCGGTTTATCAAAAACCGGAGGCCCTGGAGAAAAGCAGATTGAACTTGACCGAAGAATGATCGGCGTTAGAATTAAAGCCCTCAAAGAGCAGCTCAAGAAGCTTGAAAAACAGCGCAATACCCAAAGAAAGTCAAGACAAAGAGGTCAGATTCTGACTGTTGCTTTAGTGGGCTATACCAATGCGGGAAAATCTACGCTGTTTAATCGTCTAACAAGAGGCGAGGTCTATGCGGCTGACCAGTTGTTTGCTACGTTGGATCCGACGGCAAGAAGATGTTTCGTTGATGAAAATACGGAAGTGGTTCTCAGCGATACAGTTGGATTTATCCGAGGTTTGCCTCACCAATTAATTGAGGCGTTCAAATCTACCTTGGACGAAGCAGCTCAAGCAGATTTGCTTTTGCATGTAGTGGATTCTTCCAGTCCGGCCCGGGAAGAACAAATTGCCGAGGTCAATAAAGTTCTTAAAGAAATCGGTGCGGATAAAGTTTCTCAGCTGATGGTCTATAACAAAATAGACAAAGAAAGCAATGATCCTTTCCTTACTTTTGATGATAAAGAACGTCCGAAAGCAGTTGCTTTGAGCGCAGTGACTGGAGCCGGGATTGATTTATTGAGGCAGGCTATCGCTAAGATTGCCAATACTGAAGAAGAGCCGGAAGAGGAAGATGACGAAGATTGGCTTAAAGAGTTTGAGCCATAAATGTATCTTCTTGTAACAGCAAATTAAAAGAATCAATCTGTTGCAAGCGGATTTTTTCAGTAATGATAAAATTTTGCCTCTAGAATTCTATTAATAACTTATTTTTTATAAGGACTCAAAGAGATGTCTTTGAATGACCCCCACTGGGGCCGAGATAGTTCTGATAAAGAACCAAAGAAAGAAGAAACAAAAAATACTTCGAATTCCACCGACACTGAAGAAGACGGCTTTAAAGAGCCTGAACTTCGTCGTCCTATTGAAGATAAAAGAGAAGAAAAAAAATTCAAGCAGGCACTCGGACAGGAAAATGATATCGAAGAGCTTTGGAAAGATTTTAACGACAAGCTCTCCGGAATCTTAGGTCAAAAATCCAAGCGTCCCCAAGATCGAGGTCAAAACGGCGTGAATTTTGACTGGAACGATTCGGATGATGACTCCAATGAGCCGCCTCCGAGAAAGGATCATCCTTTCCAAGCAGACCAAGGCGGCCACGGCACTAATGGCGGAAACGGCGGCAATGACGGCGGATTTGGATTCCCCGGCACCAGAATGCCTCAGTCTGCTTCCGGAGCCGGCTATGGCTTTGCTTTGGCGGCGTTGCTGATTGCTGCCGGCGCTTGGTTGTCCTCCGGCTTCTACATCGTTCCTGAAGGTCAGCGAGGCGTGGTTACGACCTTCGGCAAGTACACTGAAACTACGAATGCCGGTTTCAGATGGCACCTTCCTTATCCCATTCAGGATGTGGAACTTGTTGACGTTAGTTCCGTCAGAAAAGCTGAAATCGGTATGAAAGGTACAACCCTCCGTTTGAAAGAAGCTTTAATGCTGACTGATGACGAAAACATCGTAGACGTAATGTTTAACGTTCAGTACCGCATTAAAGACGGTCCCGGAGCCGAAGAGTTTCTTTTCCGTACACGCGATCCGATGGGATCGGTTATCCAGACTGCTGAATCTGCCATGCGTGAAGTCGTAGGCAGAAAGAAAATGGACAGTGTTTTATTTGAAAGCAAGCAGGAAATTGCCGAGGAGGTTAAGAAGCTGATGCAGGAAATGCTGGATCGCTATCATAGCGGTATTCAGATTCTTTCCGTTGCTATTCAGAATGCACAGCCGCCGGAACAAGTTCAGGCAGCCTTTAACGATGCTGTTAAGGCCGGTCAGGATCGCGAACGTCAAATCAATGAAGGTGAAGCTTACGCTAACGACGTGATTCCAAAGGCAAAGGGTTTGGCTGAAAGATTGCGTCAGGAAGCAGAAGCTTATAAGTCTCGTGTTGTTTCTCAGGCAGAGGGTGACGCTTCACGTTTTGATCAAGTGCTCAGTCAGTATGAAAAAGCCCCGAAGGTAACACGCGATCGTATGTATGTGGATACGATGCAGCAGGTGCTTAACAATACGAAGAAGATTCTTGTGGACAGCAAGAGCTCCAATAATTTGCTTTATCTTCCGTTAGATAAATTGGTTCAGCAAGCAGGATCTGCTCAGAACTCTGTCGTTGCTGCTCCTGCTGCTGCAGAAACTTCTTCTACAGCAAGAGAGGCTCAGCCTCAGCCTTCGGTTGAAGCAGCTCCAATTGCTAATTACGTTTCCCGTCCTCTTTCCAGGACAATGAGATAAGAGGAAGAAAGAGAACATGAGAAAAGTAGTAACCTTATTTTTAGTTTGTGTTGTTTGCGGTTTTTTTGCCAAAACTTGTCTTTATACCGTTAACGAACGTGAATATGCACTCGTATTCATGCTTGGTGAATTAAAAGAAGTGATTTCTAAACCGGGCCTGCACTTTAAGCTTCCTTCTCCTCTGCAGAATGTGGTTTACTTGGACAATCGTATTTTGACGATTGATACCCCGACGGCTGATTTGGTTCAGACCAGTGAAAAAAAGAACTTGATGATTGATTCTTACGTCAAGTGGCGTATCAACAATCCTCGCTTGTACTGGGTTTCTTTTCAGGGCAGTGAAAGAGCCGCGGAAGACCGCGTTTCATCTTTGATGAGAGACGTTCTAAACCAGGCCGTCAACAGAAGAACGGTTAACGACATTACTTCTCGCGACAGAGCCAAAGCCATGGCAGAAATTTCCGAGGCTCTTCAAAAGAGAGTGGAAGGTTTAGGAATTGAAGTGGTTGACGTTCGCCTTAAGAGAGTGGACTTTACGCCAGAAATTTCAGAATCTGTTTACCGCCGTATGGAAGCAGAACGTAAAAGAGTAGCCAGCGAAGAACGTTCAAAGGGTGCTGCTGAGGCCGAAAAAATTAAGGCTGATGCCGACCGTCAGAGAACCGTTATTTTGGCTGATGCCTATAAAGATGCTCAGCAAATCAAAGGTTCGGGCGATGCTAAAGCTAACGAAGTTTATGCTAACGCATTCGGCAGAGATCCTGAATTTGCAAAATTCTATCGCTCTCTCGATGCCTACCGTTCTTCTTTCTCTAAACCCACGGATATGATGGTAGTCGATCCCTCCAGTGAATTTTTCGATTATTTGAAAAACTCCAAAGGCGAGAAGAATTAATTTAACAAATTCATAAAAATGAAAGTCCTTCTTTGTGCCATAGGTTTTTGCTTAGTGCTGGAAGGACTTTTTCCATTGTTGGCTCCGGATGCGTGGAAAAAGTACCTTCTTGAGTTGAGCTCAATTTCTAGTAAAAAAATCAGAACAGTTGCCTTTGTCGGTGTAGTCTTAGGTTTGGCTGTCGTTTGGTCAGTTGAGTTGTTTTAGAAAGGAATATATGTCAGTTTGGTTATTGCCAGAGAATATCGCCGACATGCTTCCCCGGGAAGCGAGAGAAATAGAAAGATTAAGAGAGACATTTCTGAAGCTGACGAAGTCTCACGGATGTGAGATGGTTAAACCTCCAATGATTGAGTATGTAGACTCACTCTTGACCGGAACCGGAAACGATTTAGATTTGAGAACCTTTAAGATCGTCGATCAGTCATCAGGCAAAATGCTTGGGTTCCGCGCTGATATGACGCCGCAAATTGCTCGTATCGATGCTCATATTTTGAATAGAGAAGGAATTAGCCGTTTAAGCTATGCCGGTTCCCTTCTTCATGCCCGACCTCTTCATCCCGTAGCTTCCAGACAACCGTATGTAGCCGGTGTGGAGCTGTTCGGATCCACATCAAGTGCCAGTGATATCGAGGTTCTGAACCTCGCATTGGAGTGTTTGAAGGCTTTTGGTCTTAAAGATATTCATTTGGATATCGGCCACGTTTTTGTTGTTAAAGCCATTGTCGAAAGAGATCCGAACTGTGAAAAGGTTATGCCGAAGATTCTTTATGCATTGAAACATAAAGACCGCAGTGCTCTCGAAGAATTATCCGGTGTCATTGAAGATTCAACGATTGACGCATTAAGAAAAATTATGCGTATGTTCGGCGGGATCGAGGTTCTGGACGAAATTGAAAAAGAATTCAGCGATTATCCGCTGATTCTTCAAACTATCGAACAGCTTAAGTGGATCGCAGACCGCTGCATTGCCGATAAGCTGAGCTTTGATTTTTCCGACGTTCACGGTTATCAATACTTGACCGGCATTACTTTCGGCGTCACTATCCCTCAGCGGTATCAGGCAGTCCTCAGAGGAGGACGCTACGACAGCATTGGGGCTAAATTCGGACGCAATCGTCCCGCAGTCGGATTTACGTTATATTTGCGTGAGATTGCCCAAGTTCTTCCTACAAAGAGACCTTATGCCGTAATGGCTCCTTGGGACGATGGGGACAAGGCTTTAAACGAAGCGATTAGAAAATTAAGAGAAGAGGACAGAATCGTTGTTCAGATTCTTCCTGAAGACAGAATTGAGAGTCTTGAAGAGTCCTTCAGACTGGATGAAGAGTTAATCAAAGAGGACGGTGAATGGAAGGTCGTTCGCCGATATACAAAATAGGAGATATCAGGTATGGCTAAAAACGTAGTAGTTGTCGGTGCCCAATGGGGTGATGAGGGTAAAGGCAAGATTGTAGACTGGCTGACAGAAAGTGTTCAGGGGGTTGTACGTTTCAACGGCGGCCATAATGCCGGCCACACTTTGGTTATTAACGGCAAGAAGACAATTTTGCGTCTTATTCCGTCCGGCATCATGCATCCTCACGTTAACTGCTATATCGGCAACGGTGCCGTTGTCAGTCCGCAGGCTCTCCTGGCTGAAATCGATGAACTGGAAGCCAACGGTGTTAAAGCAGAAGACAGAATTTTTGTTTCCGGCCACTGCCCGCTGATTCTTCCTTATCATGTCGCCCTTGATCATGCCCGCGAAGCTTCCTTGGGCGATAAGAAGATTGGCACTACCGGCCGAGGAATCGGGCCTGCTTACGAGGATAAAATTGCGCGCCGTGCCGTTCACGTCAGCGATCTTCTTGATCCGGAACTTTTTGCTGAAAAAGTCCGCAGAAACTGCAAGCTCATTAACTTCCTCTTAGTTGATTTCTACAAAGCAAATCCTGTAGACGTTGAACAGATTATTTCCGATACTTTGGCTCTTGCCCCGAGAATCACTTCTAAAATTGCTGACGTTTCTCACACTCTTAACCAAAAGATGAGAGCCGGAGAACAGTTCTTATTTGAAGGAGCTCAAGGCACTATGCTCGATATTGACCATGGTACTTATCCATATGTTACTTCGAGCAACACAGTTGCCGGTTCAGCAAGTCCGGGCGCCGGTGTCGGTCCGCAAAAACTCAATTATGTTTTGGGTATTACCAAAGCCTACTGCACACGTGTTGGAGAAGGTCCGTTCCCAACAGAGCTTTTCGATGACGACGGTAAGAAGCTTCGTGAAAAAGGAAATGAATTCGGTGCAGTGACAGGTCGTCCGCGCCGCTGCGGCTGGTTCGACGGGGCTGCTTTAAGACGTTCTGCAGAATGGAACGGTCTTTCCGGTTTGGCCGTGATGAAGCTTGACGTTTTGGACGGCTTCAAGACAGTTCGTTTGGGCGTCGGCTATGAATACAAAGGTCAGCGCTTAGAAGTAATGCCGGTCGGAGCAGATGCTGTTGCTGAATGTAAGCCGATTTACGAAGATTTTCCTGGTTGGGAAGAATCGACATTTGGTATTACAAACTGGGACGATCTTCCATTGAACGCACGCCGTTATTTGGATAGACTCTCTCAGGTAGCAGGCGTACCAATTGCCGTTGTATCCACAGGTCCTGACCGTGAGAATACAATCCTTTTAAAGAACCCCTTTGCGGAATAAATTTTTAATATAAAGGGCCCGAAAGGGCCTATGGGAACTTAGATGAAAGATCTTCATGTATCTTGGGATGAGTATCATAAGCTGATTGAGACTTTGGCCTATGTCGTCAACGACAGCGGCTGGAAGTTCGATTCTCTTCTTTGTTTATCTAGAGGTGGCCTTAGACCCGGCGATATTCTTTCAAGAATCTTCGACATGCCTTTGAACATTTTGGCAACCAGCTCCTACCGGGAAGCTGCCGGTACAGTTCAAGGTGAGCTTGATATTGGTCAATATATTGCTTCAAGTCGTCCGGACTCCTTGAAAGGAAAAGTCTTATTGGTCGATGACTTGGTGGACTCTGGCCTAACTTTCAAGAAAGTTACAGAGCATCTTAAAACCAGAGTTCCTGCTATCACTGAAGTGAGAACGGCTGTTCTTTGGTGGAAGAAATGCTCTCAAGTTAAACCTGACTACTATGTTCAGTTCCTTGAAGATAATCCTTGGATTCACCAGCCGTTTGAAGTGTATGACACGATGCGTCTGGGCCAATTGGAAGGAAGAGTCAAAGACTACAACTTACTGAAACCCGCTCCGTAAGAGAGTCAACCACTAAAAAACTGCGGCAAGATTTAGTCCTTCTAAATTTTCCGCAGTTCTTTTCATTTAAGAGAAAAAATAATGAAGGTTATTGATTTTGTCGGGTACTCAGGCAGCGGCAAGACGACATTGGTGGAACAGTTGGTGACAATTTTCTGCAATGCCGGATTTGATGTAGCGGCTATAAAGAGTGCCCATCACGACATTCAAGTCGATAAGCCCGGAAAAGATTCGTATCGATTTCAAGCGGCGGGAGCCGAGCAGGTAATAGTCAAAAATGACTCGGGCTGGGCTATGATGAGGAGAACTCCCCTGAAACCTGCTACGCTCAAAAAACTTGTGTCGAAGCTAGATCCTTGCGACTTAGTTCTGGTAGAAGGATTTAAAAAAGAAGACGATGCAGATTTACGCCTGGAGGTGTGGAGACCCGGAGTTAAGGAGGAGCCGGCTATCTATACCCAAGATAGAGGAATACAGGCTGTACTGACGGACGTGGACTCTATTGCAGGATGTGAGATCCCGGTTATTAACTTGAATAATCCTCGTCTTATTGCACGTTTTATTGCGGATAAATTGAATTTGAAATCGAGGTTTTAAATGCTCACTGTTGAAGAAGCCCTGGAAGAGATCCTACGAAATGTTCAGCCTGAAGCAGAGACGGAAGAAGTCGTCACGCTTTACAGTGCCGGTAAGATTTTAGCGGCTCCTGTCGTTTCTCCCATTCAAGTTCCTCCTTTAGATAATTCTCAAATGGACGGTTATGCTGTCAGAGTTTCTGATTTTGCTGACGGAAAACTTGAATTTCCAGTCTCAGAAAAGATTTATGCGGGACATATGGGCAAACCTCTTAAGGAAGGATCGGTAGCAAGAATCTTCACAGGGGCTCCGATTCCGGTTGGTGCCGACGCCGTCATTCCGCAGGAAGAAGCAACTGAAACCGCAGAAGGCACCGTTAAGTTCGAAAAAGTTCCGAAGGTTGGCGCTTGGATCAGAAAAGCCGGCTGCGATATTGAAATCGGCGACGTCATTCTGAAAGCAGGCGATCGTTTGACTCCTGCCGCTTTAGGCGTTGCCGCTAGTGTAGGTACTTCTACCGTTCAGTGCTATCGTCCGATTAAAGTTTCTTTATTTTTCACCGGTGACGAACTGTCGATGCCCGGAGAACCTTTAGTTGAAGGCGGTATCTACAACTCTAATCGATTTGTTTTAAGAGGTCTTCTGCATCAGCTAGGGTGCGATGTGGTTGATTATGGCAACGTTCCGGACAGCTACGAGGCAACTTTGAATGCTTTTAGAAAAGCAAGCCGCAAATCGGATTTGATATTAACCAGCGGCGGTATGAGCGTTGGAGAGGCCGATTACATTAAGCCCGTGGTTGAGGCTTTAGGCCATATCGATATGTGGAAGATTGCCGTTAAGCCCGGGAAACCGGTTGCTAAAGGCGAGGTAAACGGTGTTCCTTTCTTAGGGTTACCCGGAAACCCGGTTTCTTCTTTAGTGACATTCTTGATTTTTGCCCAGCCTTTGATTCTCAAACTGTCAGGCAGAAGAGAGGTTGAGGTGAAGTCGTACAACTTGCCGATTGATTTTGACTGGAAGGGCGGTTCTCGCAGAGAGTTCATTCGTGTACGCCGTAATGAGAACGGTGCGTTAGAAGCTTACAGAACCCAGAACTCCGCTGTTTTGACTTCGTGTCTGTGGGCCGACGGTCTGGCTGACATTCCTGCAAATGCCGACCTGAAGAAAGGAGATTTGGTTCGCTACATTCCATTCAGTGGGTTCAGTCTTTAAGAGAGGGAATTGCCGTGAAAATTTCCGTTCAAACAGAAGATTTTGATATTCAAAAAGAATATGCCGAGCTCAAAGCCAATCCGCATGCCGGGGCAGTCGTGATGTTCGTGGGAAATGTCAGAGACATTAATGAGGGTTGTACGATTGAAAAAATGTCTCTTGAACATTATCCCGGCATGACTGAAAAGTCTTTAACCAAGATTGTGAAAGAAGCTCAAGAACGCTGGAATATTCAAGATGCGACAGTCATCCACCGGGTTGGGGATTTAGAGATTAACGACCAGATCGTTTTTGTCGGAGTCTCGGGCGGCCATAGAGGGGAATGCTTTGATGCCTGTGAGTTCATCATTGACTACCTCAAAACGGAAGCTCCTTTCTGGAAGAAAGAAACCATCGACGGCAAAGGCAAATGGGTTGATGCCAGAGAAAGCGACGATGAAGCGATGAGTAAGTGGAATCTTTGTAAATAGAAGACTTCTGTACCATCGTCTATTACGCCTCGGAATACCGAGGCTTATTTATTTGGAGTTCTGCCATTTCTTTCACTTCAAAATTAATAGCGAATTCCGTGACGGGCCAAATATTTTTCTGGAATTTTCTCATTCATGAATAGAGTGACTCTGTTGAAATAATATTTAGTTAGCGACGTAAAAATTTAGACTTAAATTGCTCAAAATAAGGGTTTAAAGAACACTTTACTCTCGGAAATGTTGACAATGAAATTTAGTAAAAGCGGAATGTCCGTATTTCCTTTTAATAAGGGAAGGGAGTCTTAACAAACATATGCGTCAAGATAAATTTACAACGCGCTTTCAAGAGCTTCTGGGGCAAGCCCAGACCATGGCTGCCGATCATTCTCAGCAGTACATTGATCCCGTCCACGTTCTGAAAGCTGTCTTAGAGGACACTGAAGGAACCGGAAAGAGCTTGCTTGAAAGAGCCGGCGTTCGAGTTGGGGAGCTCAGGAAGCTTGTCGACAAGGAAATAAACAAGATTCCCGAGGTTTCGGGAGCGGCAAATAATGTGCAGGTCAGCCGTGAACTCATGACTGTTCTGAACGAAATGGATAAAGAAGGCCAGCGTCTTGGCGATGAGTATTTATCCACCGATCTATTTTTATTAGTTTTATGTGACAGCAAATGCGCAGCCGGCCGCATTGCACGTGAGGCTGGATTGACCAAACCAGCTTTGGAAAATGCAATCATGGCTATGCGAGGAGGAGAGAAAGTGGACAACCCTGATGCTGAAAACAACCGTGAAGCTCTAAAGAAATACACGGTTGATTTAACAGAAAGAGCTCGAAACGGCAAGCTTGATCCTGTCATCGGCAGAGATGATGAGATCCGCCGCGCCATGCAGATTCTGCAGCGCAGAAGTAAGAATAATCCTGTTTTAATCGGCGAACCGGGCGTTGGTAAAACAGCAGTTGTCGAAGGACTTGCTCAGCGTATCGTCAACGGAGAAGTTCCCGATACCTTACGTCATAAGAAAGTTCTGAGCTTGGATATGGCTGGTTTACTAGCCGGTGCAAAGTACCGCGGTGAATTCGAAGAAAGACTCAAAGCTCTTCTGAAGGAAGTTGTAGCCGAAGAGGGCCGCATTATTCTCTTCATCGATGAAATTCACACCGTAGTCGGCGCCGGGAAGACAGACGGCGCTATGGATGCCGGCAATATGCTTAAACCGGCTCTGTCGAGAGGCGAACTGCATGTTATCGGTGCAACAACCCTTGACGAATACCGTAAATACATTGAAAAAGATCCCGCTTTGGAAAGAAGATTCCAGAAGGTTATCGTTGATGAGCCAAGCGTTGAAGATACCATCGCTATTCTCCGCGGTTTGCAGGAAAAATATGAAGTTCACCATGGCGTAGAAATTACCGACCCGGCTATTGTTGCAGCCGCAGAACTTTCAGCTCGCTACATCACAGACAGATTCCTTCCGGATAAAGCCATTGACTTGATTGATGAGGCAGCTGCCCGCATCAAGATGGAAATTGACTCAAAGCCGGAAGAACTTGACAAACTTGACCGCAGACTGATTCAGCTGAAGATTGAAAGAGAAGCCGTCAAGAAAGAAAAGGACGAAGCAAGCTTGAAGCGCTTGGAAGCTCTTGAAGAAGAAATTCAAAAGCTCGGCCGCGAATACTCTGACTTGGAAGAAATTTGGAAAGCGGAAAAGAGTGCCGCTCTCGGCTCTCAGAACATCAGAGACGAAATCGACAAATTGAAGACCAAGATGGAAGAACTCCGCCGTCAAGGCAAGTACGAAGAATTGGCTTCTATCCAGTACGGACAGCTTCCCGAACTTGAAAAACGTCTGCTTAAAGAGGAAGACGCAGAACATAAGGCTTATGAAGAAAAGCCTAAACTTCTGAGGACTCAGGTTGGTGCAGAAGAAATTGCTGACGTTGTTTCTCGTGCCACCGGAATTCCTGTTTCCAAGATGATGGAAGGCGAAAGACAGAAATTGCTTGATATGGCCGAACATATCGGCAAGAGAGTCGTTGGTCAAAAAGAAGCAGTACAGAAGGTTGTCGACGCTATTCTGCGTTCTCGTGCCGGTTTGGCTGATCCGAACAGACCGTACGGTTCATTCTTGTTCTTAGGACCGACAGGTGTTGGCAAGACAGAATTGACGAAAGCTTTAGCAGAATTCCTCTTTGATACCGATGAGGCAATGATTCGTATCGATATGAGTGAGTTTATGGAGAAGCATTCCGTTGCTCGTTTGATTGGTGCGCCTCCGGGATATGTAGGCTATGAAGAGGGCGGCTATTTGACAGAAGCCGTCAGAAGAAAACCATACAGCGTTATTCTTCTCGATGAAGTAGAAAAGGCGCATCCGGATGTCTTCAATATTCTTCTGCAGGCCCTTGATGACGGCAGAATGACAGACGGTCAAGGCAGGACGGTTGACTTCAAGAATACCGTTATCGTCATGACTTCAAACCTTGGTTCTCAGGAAATCATGAACCGCCAAGGCGAAGATCCGGTTGAAATCAAAGAAGCCGTGATGGAACAAGTCAAGAAACATTTCAGACCTGAATTTATCAACAGAATTGATGAAATCGTTGTCTTTAATGCCCTTGATGAAAAAGCCATTAGAGAAATCGCAAGAATTCAGATCCGCAAACTGGCTAAACGTATGGAAGCTCAGAATATCGGTCTTGAAGTCAGCGATGCGGCATTGGATGAAATCGGTAAGGTTGGCTTTGATCCGTTATTCGGCGCACGTCCGTTAAGAAGAGCTGTTCAGGAATACTTGGAAAACAAGATTGCTATCAACCTTCTGAAGGGACAATACGCTCCGGGCGATATCGTAGATGTCGACTACCAGGACGGCAAATTTATCTTTTCAAAGAAAGCCGTATAGGTGTTAGATGCTCGGGAGGACCATCCTCCCGATCCTAATCAAAGAAAAACCAGCGAAATTTCGCTGGTTTTTCTTTGAGATGGTTCAGTAAGCTAGGCGCTTTCTTTTTCGTTATCCGGATCTCCGGCTTTCAAGCTGTTTTGCAAATGCTGCATGGAGAAAACGGCAGAATTAACGAGACGGACCGTATCGCCTTCAATAATGAATGTCACACTTTCATGGTGACCGCTATGAACACCGAGAACGTCTAATACGTATTTAGGAATCGTTACCTGTCCATTGACCCATACTAACGACGTAGCGGCAAAAGAGTTAGACATAACGCCCTCCTTGATTTTGGTAACTACCTCAACCTAAACGGCTAGAAGGTAGGGTGTCTCTCGGGCTGAGAGAGGAGAGAAAGACAAAGTTAAATTACTAATGCTGAATCTTGTATTTCTCCTTTACCTGTCTTGATATTAAGGGATATCCCCGAATATGAATAAATAAAAGTACCAATTTGAGTGATAGCTTTTTTCGATTAAAAAGGTATTTTGTCAAGGGTGGGTCGTTTGGATTTTGAGGTGTGCTACGGATAAAACGTTGAGCGTCAGAACTCCAAGAATGGCAGAAGCTCCTCTTGCTCAACTTCCAGAGGAGAGCCGATGCCTATTCCAATTAATCGAACTTTTTTGCTCAAATCGAGTTTAGAGAGCAACTCTAAGGACTCTTCATAAATTTCTTGAGGGTCCTCTAAGATGTGGTCGAAGGTGTGAGAACGGGAAAATGTTTTGAAGTCACTCATCCTCACTTTTAATGTCAGTGAGAAACCTCTGAACCGGCGTCTGGTCATTCTTTCCTTGAGCTGACAGACGACTCTGGAAATTCCTTCCTGTATGTCGGACAGGTCGGAAAGGTCTTTGGAGAACGTGATTTCAGCGCTGACTTGTTTGCGGATACGATTGACTCTAAGGGGACGATCATCGATTCCGCGGGCATAGTTGTAATAGCTAAGACCGGCTTTACCAAAGTGTTCGGTTAGAAAAAATAAGGATTGTTTTCTGAGATCCGAACAGGTGTGAATATCCAGAGACTCCATTTTTTTCTGAGTGACAGGTCCTACACCCCATATAGCTTTAACGGGGAGCTTGTCGATGAAATCCTGTGCTTTAGCAGGATGAATAACGAATAAGCCGTCGGGTTTTTTCCAATCGCTTGCAATCTTAGCCAAGAACTTGTTGTAGGAGACACCGGCAGAGGCTACGAGGCCAACTTCTTTTCTGATATCTTTTTTAATTGCTTTTGCACAGTCAACGCCGAAACGAAGGCCCAACCGGTTCTGCGTGACATCTAAGAAAGCTTCGTCAATGGAGACCGGTTCTATCAGTTCGGTGTATCTGCGAAATATCTCGAGAATATTTTCAGAGGCCTCCTTGTAGGCTTCCATCCGGCCTTCAACAAAGATAAGGTTAGGGCAAAGTTTGGCAGCGAGATGAGAAGGCTGTGCCGAGTGAACACCGAATTTTCTGGCTTCGTAGCTGCAGGAAGCAACGACTCCTCGTGCTTTATTAAGGCCTACGGCAATCGGCAGACCTACAAGAGAAGGATTATCTCGCTGTTCTACGGACGCAAAAAAGGCATCCAAGTCAATGTGAAGAATCTTTCTGTACTTGTTCCAAACCGGTGAGTAAGGATCGATTTTCGTATCCGAAGACTTCTTCATATTTAACGAGGATGCCGCTTTTTCTCAGTCCTTTCCGGGATTAGATGCCGTTAGTTTTGGTTAACAGGTTCTTGTAGAAATTAACAGCAATGGAAAGAACTTCTTCGTCGAAGTCGAAGAGGCGCTGGTGGTGGCCGGCTTTTATAGTAGAACCGAACACGATGAATGTCCCCTTGCCGCCGTGAGACTGGACTCTGCGCAGGAGAATTGTGGCATCTTCGCTGCCAAGCTTGAGATCCAGATGCTGGACATTTTCAGCACCGACAGTTTTAACAGCAGCTTCTTCAGCGATGGCGATGGCTTCAGGATCAGGATTAAATTCAGTGGCTTCGCCGGCCTTGTCGATTTTCAATTCGCAGCCGTACATATCTGCTGCGCCTTGCAGGCGGCGAATAGCTTCTTCTCTCATCAAAGCGTTAACTTCTTCGGATTCTCCTCTGACTTCCAGCTGCATGAAAGCATTAGGAGGCAGAACGTTTCTACCTTCTCCGGCTCTTAGAGTACCTACATTCAAAGCAGATACCGGACCGATCGGTCTTGGAAGAGCATGAATAGCGAGAGCAGCGGTAGCTGCTGCCAACAGAGCATTCTTGCCTTTTTCCGGGTTGGCACCGGCGTGAGCAGCAACGCCTGTGAAAGTAGCATCCAGTTTTGTTGTAGCGAGGAATTCGCCAGGGACGGCAGAGATAATTCCGGTATCAACACCAAGGCCGAGGTGGTTGCCGAATAAGAAATCAACATCGTCCAGGACGCCGCTTTCAGCGATTGGTCTGGCACCGCGGACGCCTTCTTCTGCCGGCTGGAAGAGTACTTTGATTGTTCCGCAAAGTTTGTCCAGGTTCTCTGAAATCCAGCTGCAAAGGCCAACTCCCATTGTCAGATGGCCGTCATGACCGCAGGAATGCATTCTGCCCGGATTCTGGCTGCTCCATCCTTCAGCGAAAGGTCTATGCTGAGGCTCTTGAGCTTCAGTAACTTCAACACAGTCGATGTCGAATCTAACTGCAATGACAGGTCCCGGACGTCCTGTTTTGAATACGGCAACAGCACCGGTATAACCTTCCATTTTGTCTAAAAGTTCTTGAGAGACTCCTTTAGCTTGTGCTGCAGCAAGTGCGGCTTGAACCGCAGCAGGATTTCTGCCTGCGATGAATTCAGGATTGATGATTTGTTTGCCGACCAGCGGTTCGACACCCATAGCTTTAAGTCTTTCAACGATTTTTGACGTTGTGACAAATTCACACCAACCGGGTTCCGGGAAAGAGTGGATTTCTCTTCTTAGGGCAACCATGTCATTTAAGCTATACATTTAGAGTTCTCCTCACTTAATAGTTTTAAGAAAGATTAAGGAATTCGATAAGTCTAAAGAAGATGATTAATTTCTTCTAGTCTTATCTTCTTTTGTTGCAAGATAGGCGAGTCTTTTTACGGTTAATTCAATGAAGAAGGCAGCGGCCAGCGGGATTACCTCATCGTTGAAGTCATAAGAAGGATGATGAAGGGGCTGAGTATGTTCTTTATCTCTGACACCGATTAAGAACATTGTTCCCGGTACAACTTCCTCATATTCGCTGAAGTCTTCACTAATCATTGTCGGACTTAAAGCCGGAAGCACATTTTCTTTTCCAAGAAGCTCTTCAGCAGTCTTAACGGCAAATTCAGTACATTCTTTATCGTTAATCACAGGTCCCGTCAGTCTGTTATACGAAACCTCGAATTCCAAGTTATGGGCATAAGAAATGCCTTTGACGATTTCATGCAAACGCTTTTCCGCAAAGTCTCTTACAGCCGGAGAAAAGGTTCTGACGGTACCAACCATTTCAGATTTAGCCGGGATGATGTTATAAGAAGTACCGTTTCCGGAAACTACAGAGCAGACTGACAGGACAATAGATTCCAAAGGATCGACATTGCGGGAAACGATGGTTTGAAGAGCCTGATAAATTTCGGTTACTGCCGGGAAAGTATCAATTCCAAGATGAGGGCGTGCGCCATGAGTTCCTTTGCCGAACAGAGAAATTTTGAAGTAATCGGCAGAAGCCATTAGAGCGCCGGTTTTAAAGCCTATGCTTCCTAAATCCAAGAAAGGCTCGTTATGTGCACCGTAGACTTCTTGGATATCATATTTTTGAAAAATTCCGGACTCAACTACGCTCTTGGCACCGGAAACCGATTCTTCGGCGGCTTGGAAAATACAAACCACTCTTCCAGGAAAATCGTTGTGAGAGTGGAGATAATCGGCAGCTGCCAATAACCACGTTTGATGTCCGTCATGGCCGCAAGCGTGACATCTTTCAGCAATTTGGCTTTTCCATGCGTTTGTGCTTGCATCCTGCAATGGAAGAGCATCAATGTCTGCGCGCAAAGCAATAGTAGGGCCTGGGCGGTTTCCGTCTATAACGGCGATAAGACTTCCCGGAGATACTTCAGTATCAACGGAGGAAATATTTTTAGCATTGAGAAATTCTTTGATTGCCTGGACGGTATTAGAGGTTTCAAAACCGATTTCCGGCTGAGAATGGATTCGACGTCTATAAGAGGTCAGTTCTTGTTGTTGTTTCTTTATTTCTTGGAAGATGGAAGAATCGTAAATCTGGTTTGACATTTATAACACCCAAATAAAATAAACGGATGAGATTTTTAACCGTTGATCTTCTAATGATAAAGCTCGAAGGCAATTAATGGAATGTTTTCTTTGGAGCCGGGGAGGTAAATGAGAAGGCAAATATCCACTAGGATTTCAGTGAGAGGTATCAGTTTTACGAGCGCAGATGTTTAGTTATTATTTGAAATGTATCTTCCGTTTACATTCGAGAATTTAGAAAAATATGTACAAAATCAAGGTGAAACAAACCGCCTCTAATCAGGGCCTGTAGGACGGGAGAGCTTGGCGAAAAAGCTAAAATAAAATGAATTATTAGGAGCAATCATCATGTGTGTGGGACTTCCGCCGTCGCCTGAAGAGTTAGAGAAGATGGATCGTGCAAATCGCAAATTCGATGAAATGTTCAGAGCAGAACATCCATTTTTGTCGCTTCTTTGTGATTTCCTCTATGTTTTATTTGTGGGAGGCTTTTTTCTTCTCTGGCTATGCTTTATGGTTTACTGGCTGTTCTTTTGTCCGTAAGGATGAACATTTATTTTTTACTTGTATATAGCGTTCAGCTACAGCAGAACTTTTCTTAAACCTATCAACAATTGGCTCACTCATCCATTCCGTGACGCCAGTGCCTTTGAACAATTCGAGATGATTCTGAGTAAATTTGATAGGCAGTGCCTTTCCGACTGTTTTCCAACCTTTTATGTAAGTTTTTTTAACTCTTAGATTAAAAAAACGAAAATGGCCGAAAAGTCCGACAGAACAGGGGCTCTTTCGCTTTATTTATATGGATTTTTTTGCAGATTTGCAGGAAAAGAGGAGAAGTTTTGTGGTGGCCCGAGCCGGACTTGAACCGGCACAGCTAAATCGCCGAGGGATTTTAAGTCCCTTGTGTCTACCAATTTCACCATCGGGCCACTCAACAGAAGTCAAATTCTATCCTATTTTTGGATTCTTTGACAAGTCTTTTTTGCGTAAATTTCTTAATTCTGTGGTAATTAAGGGGTGGGGGAAACTACTAGCTTTGTAATTATATTTTGTTGTTAAGATTAAAAGATTGGTTCTTAAATAGTCCTAATATAAAAGCTGAACCAAGATCTTTCCGATTTAGGTTCACTTCCTTTATCGGTGCAAACCAATCATCAATCCTAGGAGGTCAAATAATGGAATCTTTAGTTGCCAATGCTCAGGCAATTAATCGTCTCCTGGCCCGTTACGGAGTGAAGTTCGGTATCTATAAAAATAATGAATTTATCGAACAGTTATTTCCCTTCGATCCGGTTCCAAGAGTAATTTCAGCGGAGGAATTTGAAATCCTCGAACAAGGCTTGAAGCAGCGTGTAAACGCTCTAAATGCTTTTCTAAAAGATATCTACACTGATAAAAAAATTATCAAAGACGGTGTAGTCCCGGACAATTTCGTTTTCTCTTCAAGCGGTTTTCTGCCGGAATGCGATAATTTTGTCCCCCCGGCCGGAGTATTCTCTCATATTTCGGGTATCGACCTCGTGCAGGCCGACAGCGGAGAATGGTTCATTCTTGAAGACAATCTTCGCATCCCTTCCGGCGCATCCTACCCTTTAATTGCAAGGAAGCTTTCACGCAGAGCTAGCCCGGAAACCTTTAAACATAATAAGGTGGACAACAACGCCGACTACGGCAGACTCTTGGCTCACAGCATGCAAAGCGTCAATCCGGGCGGTTTGAATGTCATTCTTACACCGGGGCGGTATAACTCAGCTTTCTTTGAGCACAGCTACTTGGCCGAGGTGACAGGTTTTCCTCTGGTGATGCCGAATGACTTGTTCGTGGAGGAAAATAAGCTTTATATCCGTACCCAGCAGGGCGGAAGAGCATTAGTCGGTGCAATTTACCGCCGTATTTCCGATGAATACCTCGATCCACTGACATTCAATCCTGAATCTTTGATTGGTGTTCCGGGAATCATGAGCGCATATCTTGCAGGTAATCTTGCGATTGTCAACGCACCGGGCAACGGCGTGGCTGACGATAAGGGAACATATTACTTTGTTCCTAAAATGATTGAATACTATCTGAACGAAAAGCCGATCCTGCATAATGCGCCGACATATCTTCCAATGTATAAGGAAGACATGGAATACTGCTTGGATAACATTCATAAGCTGGTTATCAAAGATGTTGCTGAAGCAGGCGGATATGGCGTTCTCTTCGGAAAAGATATGGATGAAGCGACGCTCGCAGAGTGGCGTCAAAAAATCCAAGACGAACCGAGAAGGTTCATCCTCCAGGAAGTGATTAACTTTATTGATCTTCCTGTTCTTGACGGTGAAACAACCGTTCCAAGAAAAGCTGACTTAAGAGCCTACGTGGTTTCTTCAGCAGATAAAACAGATGTTTGGCACTGCGGTCTGACAAGATTCTCTCGAGTGCCGGATTCTTTCGTAGTTAACTCTTCTCAAGGCGGAGGCTTTAAAGACACATGGGTTATGTCTCGGTAGAACAAGGTGATCATTTATTCTGGCTCGGACGTTATGTCGAAAGAGTCTGCTTGACCTTACATTATCTCGAAGAGCTCTATGACGTCTTATTAGATTCAGACAGCTCTGCTTATAAGCAATTTTGCGATAGGCTAAATATCCCGAACGTGTACGCGGATGATATGGATTTTATTACTCACTATCAGTGGGATAAAAATAATCCGGATTCTTTGTACAGTAATCTCTCCAGAGCGTACGACAACGGTTTAGTGCTGAGAAACATCATCTCAACGCCCGCTCTTTCCTACATCCAGATGTCCTTGGACTTAATGGAAGAAGGTGCAAAAACGGGCGCCTACGCTTTATTAAACCAGCAGGTAGTTGATTATTTGCTGGCCTTTTGGGGTATCCTCGACGAAAAAGTCGGAACCAAGCACAAACGCAGCTTAATTAAAGCCGGAAGATATTTAGAAAGGCTTGATATGCAGCTGCGTCTCGGAGCCGATTGGGAAGAGTTGGAAATAACTCTAGGTAAACTGATCCGTCGTTTGGAGGGATCGGGAATTAATATTAACAAAGACAAGCTTGAGGCCTTAACCTATCTGATTGAATCCCAGAAAGGTGATGACATTTCTCGTCTTCAAGCGCTGAGTTTAATTGGAGAACTTGTAGAACCTTAAAAGAGGCTTTTTAATGAAGAAATTTCTTTATTCTTTAAAAACAGACTTGAGGTTTGAAGAGCCCGTCAATAACCATACGTTTTTGCTGCGGGCTTCTCCTTTGGTAGTACCTTCACAAGAGCCGATGCGAGTCAGTCTCTCTTGCTCGCCTGCTTGCGGACTGGGAGTCTATAAAGACGCTTTCGGTAATTTAGTCCATCAAGGTTACCTAGAACACGGACATGACTCCTTCACTTTTTGTTCGACGGGTGAGGTCCTGATTGATGTTTCAAAGAAAGACTATTCAGAGCCTGCCCCTTACTATTTATCTCATACTCCGCTCACTCGGTTAGAGGGAGCGCTGGCCGAGTACTTCTTGGAATTTAAGACAACAGGTTCGGCTGATCAGGTGACGGATTATTGGGTTTCAAGAATTTCCTGCGACTTCAGGTATCAAAAAGGAGTTACCACAACTTCCACGACGGCATCAGAGGCCTGGGAAATCGGTGAGGGAGTCTGTCAAGACTATTCTCATATTTTGCTTAGCGTTTTGCGTGCTCAGGGTGTCCCATGCCGGTATATCGCAGGTCTGCTGCAAGGAGAGGGCGCAACTCACGCTTGGGTAGAATACTTTAATGGTGAGTACTGGGTGGGCGTTGATCCTACACACAATACAATTTGCAACGATCGTTATATGAAGATTTCTCAGGGAATTGATTTTTCTTCCTGTTCTCTGGAGAAAGGAGTGTTCCTTGGCGGGGGAGCACAAGTCATGCTTACTAAGTCAGGATTGGTCGAGCTTTAATAAAATGATAGAAGAAGTTTTGTCATTGAGTCTTCCGGTCGGAGAAAGACTGGTTATCAAGAAGAACAGACATCTTCCGAAAGGACTTAAGCCACACAACCTTGAAGGGTTGAAAAGGCTCTGCGTTGTTTCCGGAATTCATGGGGATGAGCTGGAAGGTCAATACATTTGCTACGAATTAAATCGCCGTTTGCAAGAGCATCCGGAATGCCTCAATGGTATTGTGGACGTATACCCGGCTTTAAATCCAATGGGTGTCGATACTTTGCAGCGCGGAGTTCCCTTCTTTGATTTGGATATGAACCGTATCTTTCCGGGCAATGCTAACGGAGCTGTCGAAGAATGGATCGCTAGTGAACTTATTAAGGAGTTCAGCACCTCCGATTTTGCAATTGATATTCACGCGAGCAATCTTTTCCTACGCGAAATTCCGCAGGTTCGGGTCAATATTAATTCTGCCGAAGATTTGGTTGAATACGCCGAAATGCTTGATGTGGATTTTGTTTGGATTCATCAAGCTTCTACGGTTCTTGAGTCGACCTTGGCATACAGCTTAAATTCAATCGGAGTCAAAACCCTTGTCGTTGAAGCAGGCGTAGGAATGAGGATTACCGTCGATTACTGCGAAAGATTAGTCAACGGAATTTTGAATCTTCTCAAAAATGAAGGAATGTGGACCGGTCCTGTGGATCCGGTCCGTAAGCCGATCGTTTCTGCTGACCGCTCCGTATCATTTATTAATGCAGAGACTTCCGGCGTTTTTGTTCCTACTACACGCCATAGTTCTCAGGTGGTTCCGGGCGAAATAATCGGCCGTATTCTTGACCCGTTTGAAGGGAAGGTTAAAGAAGAATGCGTCTCTGCTGTAAAAGGGCTTTTATTTACCCTAAGAGAATATCCGATTGTTAACGAAGGCTCGCTTATCGCCAGAATTCTGGAGGAACAAAAATGAGAGAAGAAATTCTGTTTCGAATGAATTCTACTTACCGGGAGCCTTTTGAAATTAAGGCCTATCATTTCGGCGAAACCGGGAAAACCGTTTGTGTGATCGGAAATTTGCGCGGTAATGAAATTCAGCAGATGTATACCGCTGCAGCATTGGTTAAAAGGCTGAAAAGAATTGAAGAGCAGGGACTTTTCAGAAGAAATTACGGTGTGACCGTCGTTCCGACAGCAAATACTTATTCCGTCAACATCGGGAAGAGATTCTGGGCGATGGATAATTCCGACATTAACCGCATGTTTCCCGGATACAACCGAGGCGAGACAACTCAACGAATCGCTGCGGGTTTATTCGAAAAAATTCAAGGCTATAAATACGGCATTCATTTGTCTTCCTGCTATATATCAGGTGATTACGTCACTCATCTGCGCATTGTCAAGACACCATACCAAGAGGCCGGAGAAGCGCAGCTCTTCGGGCTGCCGTTTATCGTCTTTAGAAAACCGATTCCTTTCGATACAACGACTCTTAACTTTAACTGGCAGGTTTGGGATACCAAAACTTTTTCTTTGATTTCCCGTTACACGGATAAAGTCAATGTCAAAGACTCTGAGCTTGAAGTCGCATCCATTCTGCGATTTTTATCAAGAATGGGCATCATTGATTACAGTATCTACGGCGGTTTTGAATCCACGATTTTCTACGAAGAAGAATTAAAAACCGTGCGCGCCGAAGCACCCGGAATCTTCTTGCCGAAAGTAGATGTGTTTGATGAGGTCTTAGCCGGTCAGGAGCTTGCACAAATCACAGATGCTCAGACCGGGGAGGTTTTGAGTTCAGTTAGAGCCGAGGAGGACGGCATTCTCTTCTACCGCAAATCTGAACCGCTCGTGATGGAACATGAAGAAATCTTTATGATTGTGCCTAAACTTCATCGTTGAGATTTTTTGAATGACGGCAGATACGTATCAAGTCCCGGATTTAGCTCCGGGAACTTTTCATAGAACAGAACAAATCATAAAGAAAAGCAGGTTCATCACCTCGGTTGCTCACACGAAGACGCCGGAAGAAGCCAAGCGGTTTATTGAAAAAATCAGACAAGAGTTCGCGGATGCCACTCATAACTGCTGGGCCTTTAATGCAAGCGCAGCAGGATCTACCGCGCAAATCGGCGCCAGCGATGACGGAGAGCCTCACGGGACGGCCGGCAAGCCTATGCTAACGGTGTTAATACACTGCGAAATCGGCGAACTAACCGCGGTGGTAACACGTTACTTCGGAGGAACGCTGTTGGGCACGGGAGGGCTTGTTAAAGCCTATCAATCGAGCGTTCGGCAAGCGTTGGAGACGCTTCCTACTTGCGAAAAAGTGATCGTTCGCTCCCTCAAGGTGACGGTGGAGCACAAGTTCCTTACTTTAATTTTACGGGCACTTCCGGAATTCAGAGGGACCATTAGGTGCCAAGAGTTCGGAATGGACGTCATGCTCGAGATAGAGATGCCCGAACAGGAGATAGAAAAATTTTCCTCCAAGCTCACTAACATGACTTCCGGGGCCGTGTTAATAGAGTTGGAGGAAGAGCCAACGGCTGACTAGGTCAGATTCGTGCGGATTCCTGCACCTTTAATTTGATGTATTGAATTTAGGTCAAATTCAATAGACAGAGGCTCGGCGGTCTTGAGAGCAAAATCCTCAGAGAACATTCCTACCATCTTTCCTTGCTGATTCAGTTTAGAAACCGCGGCTAAAAGATACTGTTGGTTTCTAACATCGCTGGAGATAGCTGATTTCCCGATAAAAACAAGGTCGGCGTTTCTTAACTGCCCAATCATTTGAGTAAAGCCCAAAGATAAGGACAAAGACACTAAATAAGTTTCTTCCGATGTCATTTTCTCAAAGGAGACCGGCTGTTCTCTCTTGTATTCATCGACAAGCAGAAGTTTTAAAGGATCCGAACGATCAATGGATAAGCTGTATCTCGGATTCAAGAAAGCAAGCTGCTTGTTCGAGAAGTCGAGCAGAATGTCAAAAGCAATCGGGTAAAGGAAAGAGTGATTTCGATTATTAGCAGGAGAGGCTAACAGAAGGGAAAAGTCCTCCCAGCGCAAGCTCTCGTTTTCTCTCTTTCTTTGTTCTTGGCTTTCTCTTTCGTATCTTTGCTTTGTGTAGAGGTTGTGTTCAATTTCCTCGGAAATTTCGCTTTCTCTGAGTAGGGAAACCTGGAGTTCAGCTTCATTCTTCTCTAAGCTTTCACGAAGTTTAGACAAAGACTGAGAGGTCAAATTCTGTGCTGAGAGGCTATCGATTTCCTGCGTTAAAGCTTCTTTTCTGCCGTAAAGATCTTGAGAACGGACAGTAAGATCATCGCTCTGCTTCTGAAGTTCTTCTTTTTGCTGTGCCGTAATCTTTGAAGCAGTAAATTGAGCTTCCGAAACAAATCCTGCTTCCTTGAGTTTGGTTTCAAATTCGGCTTGCTTTTTCTCGATTGTCTCAACGAGGTCTTGATAAACCTTTTCTGTTGTCAAGCCGTTGCTTTCTTCAGATTGAAATTCATCTTCTCTTTGATGAAACAATTCCTCCGCTTCTCGATAGGCGAGCTGAACTTGTTCAAGTTCTTCTCTGGCAGACGCTTCGAACTCTTGAGAAGTAGAACTTCCTAGAAGATCTTGTTTTTCTTTGAGCAGTTTCTTTTCTTCGCTGTCGTGGCGTGCAATTTCAGTTTCAATGGCTGAAATTTTGTTTTTAAGCGTATTGATTTCGTTTTGGCTTTCTTGCTGGCTCAAAGAAATTTCTTCAATTTTAGCTTCAACGATTTGCAGGTCATTTGTTGAATCCACATAGGTTTCTCTACGTTTAACCAAGATGACGAATTGCTGTTTGATTGAAGCAATGGAAGAAACCTTAATACCGAAGCGTAAATAGAATCTTTCCAGTTCTTTAAAGAGCTCTTCTTGCTTAGAAGTAAGCAGAGATTCCCGAACATTTGTTTGCTGAAGCAAATTAGAAATGTCGATGATGTCCATCTTTCTTTTTTCAGTTCGTTCAGTCAGCTCTTTGATGCTTGCTTGGACCTTGCCGAGTTTAATTAAAAGTTCGGAACCTGCCTGTTTGAAAGTCTGAATCTGTTCGATCTTGCTGCTGAGATCTTCTCTTTTGTTCGCAATAAATGTCTTTTTCTGTTTGATGATTTGCGTCCAAGTAATCGGCTTCTTTTCCTTCAAACCGTTTAATTCCAGTTGAGAGGACAGGCCGAGTATGCGGCTTTTAAGATCTTCAACAGAAGCATTGAGCTGTTGAATCAAAAGACCGGAGTTCTCGATAGCCTTAGACAACGTATCGTATTTGTTTTGAGCTTCAGCCAGGGACAATGCTGCCTTTCTGGCTTCTTCTTTTGCCTCTTTGAGCTTTTCTTCTGCATTGAAAGAGAAGGGGATGGAAGAGGCATACGGATGATGAATCGCACCGCAAAGCGGGCACGGTTTCCCGTTTTCCAGTTCTTTTCTTTGAGGCTCTAAAATCTTTACTTTCTGCTGAAAAAGTAAAATCGTCTCCGAATCCGCAACGAGGGCTTGCTTATCCTTATAAGTTTGAATGGAACCGTTCAAAATTACGGAAGCAACTTTGCTTTCGTATGTATTTTTGTTAAGTGTCTCTTTTTCTGCGTTAAGTCTTTCGAAATGGTCGATAAGTTCTTCATTGAGCACTTCGAGAGAACTGAGTCCTTCTAATTTTTTGTCGTAGACCTGCAGATCTTGAATCAGCGTATCCTCCGTAAGATTGCCGAGTCCTTTGCTGATATGGCGGTTTTTAGCCGCAATATCGCCTTGAAGGACAAGTTCTTCTTTTTTCAGCGCAGCAAGGAGAGACTCATTCTCCTGCGTATCCAAACGGGCTTTTTCTAGCTCGCGTTGATAGGATTTCTGGGCTTTGGCGACCTCTTCTTTTTCAAAAGAATAGGAATCAAAGGCTTCGATTTTATTCTGGTAATCAAAAAGTTCGTTCTTTAGCTTCTCATCTCCGCCGCAGTCCGAAATTTTCTTTACCAACTGCTGTTGTTTGTTTTTCTCCAGCGCCAAGCTTTCCTTGAAAGAGGTCAATGCGGATGATGCATTTTTGAGCTTCTCCGACTCGTCGGTCAGAAGGTTACGGCCTTTTTCTGCCAGAGATTTGTATTGAGCAGCCTGCTGGCCTAGCTCCGATGCCTTTTGAGCTATGGCATGTTTAGAGTTATAGATTCCTTCGGCATTCCTAAGCAGTTTTTCTTTTTCCTGAAGGTTCTGCCGTGCGTTCTTAACACGTTCGCTGCAATGAGAAACCTTTGTTTTGACTTCGTCGAAAGCTTTCTTTTGTTTACTGACAAGCTCCCGCAAATTTTTAACGGCAATAAATTCCGAAGTTAAATTTTCAGCACGGACAGCTTTTTCAAGAACCGGTTTTTTTATATCAAAGCGAGCAACATCTGCTTTAAGAAGGCTTTCTTCCTTGAGAAGTCTTTGGAGCTCTTCTTTCAGGGAGTCTAATTTCTGCAGCCAAGAAATGGCTTGAGCATTGTCGTTAATGGAGCTCTTTAAGGCCATTATCGACTGTTTCAGATTTGCCAGTTGAGATGTCAGCTGATTCTCTTTTTCCGGCGGAAGGATTTCAAAAGCATTGAGCATTCTGCGGGAAACGTCCGCTGCAATTCTTTTTTGTTTTGCAACTTCTTTAGTCAAGACCGGCAGGTTGTCCAAGCCGAACTGTCCGAATACTTTGGATAAAGCACTTTCTCTTGCTGCATGATCTCCTCCAAGGAGGGGAGAGAAATTTCTCAGATCCAGGAATACGAGTTTGTTAAAAGCCTCCGGTGTAAGTTCTAGGAGAGAAGATACGGAATTAGAGACTGTTTGAAGATTGTCATCTACGAGCTCGTTGTTTTCGTTTCGAAGTTCTCGGTAAATTGAATGACCGGCGGCAGTGGGCACAGCCTTCCAAGAGGCGTTGTACTTTACGCCGCTGCATGTAAAGGTAACTTCAGCGGCGGCAGGACCGGTTTTGTCAGAGGAGAGCGAAATTTCCGAAGTCTTTCCTTCCTCAAAAAAAGTTTTTCCGAAGAGGCTTAGAGAAATGGCGTCTAAAATAATTTTCCCTGACCCGCCTTGTTTTTCCAAAATAGAGAATGTTTTAGATTGCGAAAAGTCTGCCGAATCAAAATTTATTGAATACGATCCGGAGAAAGGGGAGAGGTTTTCAAATCTTAAAGATAAAATTTTCATTTCTTTGAGGCCAAAAAGCCTGACTTCTAAAACGAAAATTAATTATAGCTAGATTGAAATTCTTCTTTGCCGAGGTCAGAGGGAAGGCTCTAAAAAATAGATAAAGGAGTAACCCATTGCAACAAAGATAATGGAAAGAAACGTCCACATGATGGTGAGGACACGTGTTGTTTCCAAAAGCTTTTCTCGTTGTGTCGGAGTGGTCTGAGGATTGAGCAGCAGCTTGGCGAATCGGCTGTTGAAACTCCCCCAGAAACCGCCTATTAGGGTAGGAATGATTCCCCATAGCCAAGAAGAATCGGAGTATCCGATAAGGAAACCCGATCCGATGAGAAAAATAAGCAGACAGACGTAAGACAACATAGGCTGAGAGCTAAAGGCTGTTTCCGGGAAAACAGCCTTAGGTTACTTATTGATTAGTTCTTAAGATCGTCAGGAACTTTTCCGCCGTTTTCGGCAAGCTGTTTCATAACTTCTTTATGAAGCCAAACGTTCATCTGAGAATAGTCACCGCCGATTAAGTCTTTCGGGCAGTTGAGTTCTTCCGCAAGAGCTTTACGGTGGGCTAAAGAAGAGTCAAGACCTAATAATTTGAGCAAATCGACAATGGAGCTCTTCCAGTTTAATTTTTCCGGATTCTTGGCGGCTAATGCTTCGCAGACTGCAACAACATCAACTTCTTGATTCGGGGTTTCTGTAACAGCTGCGGCTTCTACAACTGCCGGTTCTTGTGCCGGTGCTGGGGCAGCATCAGAAGTAGGAGCGGGAGCTTCTGCCGCCTGGGCTTCTGATCCAAGAACAGCATCTGCAGCTTTCTTCTTCATGAAACCAAGTTTTTCCATGATTGTGCCAAAGATACTCATAACTACTCCTCAAAAATGAATAAATATTATGAAACATAATAAGTTAAAAGGTCCTGCGGGAAGGGAAGCAGTGCCCGTTTCAAGATACTTGAAGAACAGTTTGAATAATAAGGAAAATATTCTTCTGAGAAGCAAGCAGTCTCTGTTTTGCTTAAGGAAACAGCCGGTAAGTATCGGCATAATAAGGGAAGGAACAAATGAAAAACGGCCGAAAAGCAAAAGCTTTTCCAGCCGTTTTTCGACCTCAGACATGGGGCGCCCGAGGAATGGATTCTTATTCTTCTTTGTAGTCTTTGATGCCGAACAGTTTAGCTAATTCAGCTGTGGTCAGGTTTTCATCAAAAGGCAGATACTTGCCGTCAGTTGTTTTGAACACGCCGTAAGGAACGGCTCTGCAACCCACTCTTCTATGAATCTTGGTATTTGTCCAAACTTTATTTCTTACGTTTTCCGGTAGCTTGGAAATGTCGTAACGGATGCCGCGGAAGTCAGGATCTTTGAAGTGCTCATGCTGCTGCTCGAAAACTTTGTAAGGATCCGGGCTAGTCAAGATAGTTGTTGCCTGCGGCTCAGAGTGGATGTTTAGATAAGAGATTGGATAGTAAATAACGTGAATGTATTTCTCAAGCGGTTTAATTCTCTTTTGCAGCGTCATGCAATCCGGGCATTGAGTATCAAAAGCGACTAATGCCAGAGGTTTTCCTTCACCGTTCGGAGAAGAAAAGCCCGTGCCGTCTTTAAGGAAAGAATCCCACATTTTTTGACCATCCCAAATGACGGGAACTTTGGCCGGGGAGGCGAAAGAAGCTACAGGAAGGGCGGCAGCTGCAACGGCTGCTGATGCGGCAAGGAATGAGCGCCGAGAGAAGTTTTTCATAAAGCACCGTAGAAAATAGAAATATTCAATTTGGAATATAGAGCTTAAATCTTTCCCAAAGCTTAATAAAAAGGCCGCTCGAAAGCGGCCAAAAGTGCATCTAAGAAGATTTATTTTTTGTTGAAACTATCTTTAAGAGGTACTGATAAATTAAACACTAAATTGTCAGGTGTAAAGTCTTTTTGATCTGCAACATAGTATCCATTTCTTTCAAACTGGAATTTGTCTTCCGGTTTGGCGTTCTTCAAAGAAGTTTCTACGTAAGACTTCAGAACGGTCTTGCTGTCCGGTGTAAGGAGTTCGCGGAAATCTTTGCCGCCTTCGTCCGGGTGTTCCAAGGAGAAGAGCCTGTCGTAGAGACGGATCTCTGCAGGCAAAGAGTCTTTCTGAGAAAGCCAGTGAATAGCAGCTTTGGTTTTGATGTTATTTGCACCTTCGGAACCGCTCTTGGTTTCCGGATAGTATTTAGCGTGAACAGCAATAATCTTGCCGTTTTCGTCACGGTCAACGTGGGTGGCTTCAATCACGTAAGCGTGGCGGAGTCTGACAGGAGCTGCCGGCTTTTCTTCAGTAGCCAAAGTCAGTCTGCGGTAACCCTTCGGCGGATTTTCAGAGAAGTCGTCCTCCTCAATCCATAATTCCTTGGAGAAGCCTAATGTTCTGGAACCGCGTTCAGGATACTGCGGATGGTTGGGTGTTTCGATTTGCTCGATCTGTTCTTCCGGATAATTGTCAATGATGAGCTTCAGAGGTTTCTGAACAGCGATTCTTCTATCTGCGGAAGAATCAAGAACTTCCCTGAGGCAGCCCTCGAGAACGGAATAATCGATCCAGCCGCCGGTCTGTTTGGACACGCCGATACGGTCACAGAAAAGCTGCATGGCTTCTGCGGTGTATCCGCGTCTTCTCAATCCAACTAAAGTCGGCATTCTTGGGTCGTCCCAACCGTCAACTAATCCTTCTTTTACCAAGGCAATGAGTTTTCTCTTACTCATTACCACGTAAGTCAGATTCAGACGATTGAATTCATACTGATGCGGCAGGAGGAAATAGTTAGGTTTAACAACCGCGCTTAAGACATCTGAAAGCAGCGGCGTGAAGTGTTCCGGAGCCTTAGCAATTTTATCGATCACTTCGCTGCCGAGTACCGCGTCATATTCGGCAGGTTCTGCTGCTAATTTTTCTTTAATCTGATTAAGAAGGGCAAGGACTTCCTGCTCTTCTTTGTTCTGACCTAGCTTCCATTTGAATTTGACGGCAGCTTTGACGAATTTTTCTTTCTTTTCTTCCGGAGCATTAATAAGGTCGCTTAAAAACTCAACGGCCAGTGCAAATAAGGGAGCACGGGTAACCGGAATTGAACGCTCAGTTGCCCAGTTATAGAAGGCTCGCTGATCTTCGAACTCCAGCGTGCAGATAGAGTGAGTAATATTTTCGAGCACGTCTTCCAGAGGATGAGCAAAGGTGTACATCGGATAGATGCACCATTTGTCACCGGTTCTGTGATGGTCTGCAAAGCGGATTCTATATATAGCCGGATCTCGCAAATTTACGTTTCGGGAGGCCATATCAACTTTGCTGCGAAGAACCATGCTTCCTTCGGGATGTTTGCCCTCTCTCATTTCCCGGAATAAACGCAAGTTTTCTTCGACAGGGCGGTCACGGTAGGGAGAGTTTTTGCCGGGGGCATGAAGAGAACCGCGGTTTTCTTTCATTTCCTCTGCGGACTGCTCATCAACGTAGGCATCACCGGTCTTAATAAGATGTTCGGCAATCTCGTACATGTAGTCGAAGTAGTCGGAAGCAAAGTAGAAATTGCATTCCTTATCATCTTTCCAGTTGAACCCGAGCCAATTGACGGAACCAAGAATGGAATCAACGTATTCCTGATCTTCTTTTACAGGGTTCGTATCGTCAAAACGCATATGGCAGCGGCCTTTGAACTCTTTTGCAAGTCCGAAGTTCAAGCAAATGCTTTTGGCATGTCCGATATGCAGATAACCGTTTGGTTCCGGAGGAAAACGGAGTCTGACCTTGGCTTCGTCGACGGGACCTTCCATTTGCTCTGTATAGGTTCCCGGCTTACCGCTCCAGTGTCTAGGATCGTTGGTGCCTTTCTCTAAGTCATCAATGATTATATTTTTAAGAAAGTTGGTAATGTGACTGCTACCAGCCGCAGGTTTCTTATCGGACATATTCTTTTTGTAAAAATAAAGGAACTTAGTCTTTCTATTCTACTTTCTTTTATATGGCCTTAATCGCCGTGGGATGGGAAATAGTAAAGATTCGTCGTTTCAATGCAGAAAAAGGCGTAAAAAAGCCGCCCGGAGGCGGCATTGATGATTAATCTTCTTGGAAAGCGACTTCCCGAGTCTTGTTAATGGCAGGCAGTAGTACCAGCAGGAGCAAAAATAACGCCATCATTAACAGAACCAATGAAATTGGACGCGTCAGGAAAGTTGTGGGATCTCCGCGGGATAACAGCAGAGCTCTTCTGAGGTTTTCTTCCATCATCGGGCCCAGAATAAATCCTAGAATCAGTGGAGCAGGTTCACAGCGAAGTTTGTAGAAGAGATAGCCTAAAGCGCCGCAAATGATGGTGATATACACATCGAAGGGATTGTTGTTGATGGAATAAACGCCGATGCAGCAGAAAGTCAGAATCGCAGGGTAAAGCCAAGAGTAAGGAACTCTCAGAAGCTGAACCCAGATGCCGATCAAAGGAAGATTTAATATGACAAGCATCAGGTTGCCAATCCACATGGAGGCTACAAGCCCCCAGAAGAGAGTGGGGTTCGTCGACATAACCTGGGGTCCCGGCGTGATGTTGTGAATCATCAAAGCGCCGATCATCAATGCCATAGTGGCATTGCTTGGAATACCCAGGGTAAGCATCGGAATAAAGCTGGTTTGGGCCCCTGCATTATTGGCGGATTCGGGCCCGGCTACACCGTTGATGTTGCCTTCTCCGAAAGGAGGTTGTGCATTTTTACCGCCGAGTTTCTTTTCCAACGAGTAAGAAGCAAAAGAGGCCAACAACGCTCCTCCTCCCGGCAGAATGCCGAGGAAAGAACCCAGCAAAGTTCCGCGAGAGATAGAGGGCATGGCTTTTAAAAGTTCTTTTTTAGAAGGCCAGATAGAGCCGACTTTTTCCGTCAAAGATTCTCTGGCTTCGCCTTTCTGCAGGTTCACTATGATTTCAGTAAAGCCGAATAAGCCCATGGAAATCGCCACAAAGTCGATGCCGTCCTGCAACTCAGAGATTCCGAAGTCAAAGCGGAAGGCCCCGGAGTTGACGTCAGCACCGATGATGCCGAGGAGTAAACCGAGAATGATCATGGCAAAGGCTTTTAATATGGAACCGTTAGCCAAAACTACAGCGCCTACAAGGCCTAAAACCATCAAACTGAAATATTCTGCCGGCCCGAACTTAAAAGCCAGTTCTATCAGCGGAGGAGCGAAAGCGGCGACCAAGACGGTAGCAAAACAGCCGGCAATGAAAGAGCCGATAGCGGCAAGACCTAAGGCTGTGCCTGCTTTGCCTTTTCTGGCCATTTGATAGCCGTCTAAGCAAGTGACGACTGAGGCAGACTCGCCGGGAAGGTTAACAAGGATGGCCGTGGTGGAACCGCCGTACTGGGAGCCGTAATAGATACCGGCGAGCATAATGAGAGCTGCCGTCGGATCGAGAGAATAGGTGATTGGCAAAAGCATGGCCAAGGTGGCCACGGGACCAAGCCCCGGAAGTACGCCAATGAGCGTGCCGAGAGTGACGCCGATAAAGCAGTACAGCAGGTTGGTGAGAGAAAAGGCCGTACTGAAGCCAAGTGCCAAATTATTTAATAAATCCATTTGTGCCTCCTACTTACTCAAAAAGGAGGGCCAAATAGGCACGGTTAAATCTAAACCGAGGACGAAAATAAGCCAGACTGCGATGCTTAGAATGATAGAAAGTACGATGCCTTGAACAATTTTGTAGCTTCGGTTGGCAAAAGAAGAAATAAATACCATCACAGCCGTGGCCGGAATTAAACCGGCAGGGCGCAGAAGCAAAGCAAAAATTAATACGGAACCAAGGATGACGAAAACTACACGCCAGTCGAAAGGCCCGATGCCGGTGCCGTCATGAGGAGGAAAGAAAAAAGATTTGAGACTGATGAGCACGCCGAGAAACAGCAAAAAGCCGCCGAGTAGCATGGGAAAGTAACCCGGACCCATGCGTGAGGCGGTTCCGAGCGGGTAATTAGCTACCGCATAAAAACAAAAAAAGGCACCAAAGGCTGAAAATAAAACGCCTGCCCAAAAATCTCTTTGATCTTTAATCATATTTTAAAAATACGGGAGCTAAGCTCCCGTATGTACAGCTAAAAACAACTAGTCAACTTTTGCACCGCTTGCTTCGACGATTTTCTTATATTTTGCCAATTCAGCTTTTACAAAAGCGTCTAGCTCAGCGGGGGTGCCTGGTTTAGCAACCGCACCCATTTTTTCGAATCTCACAGCCATGGCTTGAGACTTGATGGCCTTCACTAAAGCTTGGTTTAGTCTATCTTGGATGGCCTTATCCATATTGGCCGGACCGAAGAAAGCATACCAAGTTGAAATATCGAATCCCGGGACACCGGCTTCTGCCATTGTCGGAACGTTAGGAAGTTCCGGAGCGCGGAACTGGGTAGTTACGGCTAACGGGATAAGTTTTCCTGCTTTAATGTTGGCGGCGGAAGACGCAAGATTATCAAAAATTAAGTCGCATTGTCCGGAGAGCACGCTCATTTGTGCAGCAGCGGCGCCCTTAAACGGGATGTGCATGATCTTCAATCCGGAAGAGCTCTTTAAGAGTTCTCCAGACATATGACCGGCAGATCCGTTGCCGCCGGAAGCGTAGTTGAGAGCATCGGGATTTTTCTTGGCGTAATCAATCAAGCCCTTGAGGTCTTTGATGCCTGTCTTTTGAGAGAATTCCGGAGTAATAACCAATACGTTTGGTGTCTGAGCAACTAATGTAAGCGGTGTGAAGTCTTTGATCGGATCGTAAGGAATCTTGCTGAAGAGGTTGGGGTTGACGGCATGTGTTGCCAATGCGCCCATTACAAAAATCTTTCCGTCCGGTTTTTGTTTAGAGACGTATTCCACGCCGATATTTCCACCTGCGCCCGGTTTGTTTTCAACGATGATGTTTCCTAGATCAGCTCTGACTTCTTCAGCAATAGCACGTGCCGTTACGTCAAGAGGACCTCCGGGAGGGTAAGGAACAACAATGCGGATTGGATCATCGGCCCAGGACACTGAGGGAAGGGCTACCATGGCAGCAGCACTGACGGCTGCGGCACAAAGGCTTCGTCTGGTGAAAGATAATTTTGTCAAAGTCTTCTCCTTAGAATAATTGTCATGAAGTTGTCCGAGGACAGTTTCCAATAACAATTCTAGCCTCAAAGAATCAAATGCTTACAAAACAAGAAGGAAAAATGCAATATACGGGAAATTCTGTAATCCCGGCCGGCTATGTGTTTCAGTATGTCTTAAGAGACATTTTCTAGGATGAGAGCTAAGGGAAAGTCATTCTGACCGGCATTCTTCAGTGAGAATGGCCTTTAGACCCGCGAGGTTGAGAATATGGACTCTCTTCTGATGAATTTCGATGAGATTTGAGTCGGCGAACTTGGATAAAACGCGGCTGACTGTTTCGAGTTTAAGGCCCAAGAAACTGCCGATTTCTCCTCTTGTCATTCTTAGAACGAATTCGGTTCTCGAGTATCCTCTCGCTTCATACCGCTGCGATAAGTCAAGTAAGAAAGATGCGAGTTTTTCGTCAGCGCGAAGAGAACCGAGGGAGAGCAGATTTTTATGCCCGCGGACGACTTCAGCACTTAGAACGCGCAGGAAGTTTTTGTTTAATTGGCTGTTTTTATTGCAGAATTCTTCGAATTTCTGATAAGGAATTACGCAGACCTCAGCATCCTCGATTGCCGTCACATCGCAATAGTGGCTGTTGGAGGAGACGCCGCACAGACCCAGAACTTCCCCGGGCATATAAAACCCCGTGACCTGCTCGGTTCCTTCCGGCGAAGTTACACTGGTTTTAAAAGACCCAATCCTGATGCAGTAAAGGTTTTTAAATGAGTCGGCTTTTCTGAAAAGCTTATCGCCTTTGAAGACTTTTTTTGAATGAGGGATAATGAATTCAAATGCTTTCAGCTCTTCCGAAGCTAGTTTTTTGGGAAGACAAATGTTTCTCAACCCGCAGGTGCCGCAGGAGGGGGAGGAGCATTGTTTAAAATTTTTAAGTCCCATATTTGCAAGCTTGGAATTGAGTTTTGCCGGGGTAAGACGGCTTAAAGAAAGACGACTCGATCGAGTATAAAAGATTTACAGACTATAAGAAACAAGTAATTCTCATTACAAAGGACAGTTGATATGTCAGAAACAAAACAGAACAGCGTTGAGTTGCCGGAGCTCGATATTCTTCAGCGATTTGACGTTCCCGGCCCGCGATACACTTCTTATCCGACAGCCGACAGATTCAAAAAAGAGTTCGGACCGGAAGATTACAAAGAAGTGCTGAAAAACCGCGGAACGGTTTCACCTGATGCGGCTTTGTCTTTGTATGTACATATTCCGTTCTGCTCCAATATTTGCTATTACTGCGGCTGCAACAAAGAGATTACTAAAGATCACTCCCGCTCTGCCCAGTACATCGAAACTTTAGGTAAAGAATGTGATCTTATTAAAGATTCTCTAACAGGTATCGGTACGGTTGAACAACTCCACTTCGGTGGGGGCTCTCCGACCTTCCTGAATAATGAAGAAATCGTTCAAGTGATGGAAACTCTTACCAGCCGTTTCCCGCTTGAAAAGGACGCTGAAATTTCCATTGAAGTTGATCCTCGCTGCTGTGCCCCTGAAAAAGTTGAGGTTTTGGCAAAAGCCGGCTTTAACAGAATGAGTGTCGGTCAACAAGATTTCGATGACAGAGTGCAGATTGCCGTTAACCGCGTCCAGCCTTTTGAAATGACCAAGGCTACGATGGATGCCGCCAGAGCAAACGGCTTTGAATCCATCAATATGGATCTGATTTACGGTCTTCCGTTCCAAAGCGAAAAATCTTTTGCTAAGACGTTAGATAAGGTTCTCGAGCTCTCTCCGGATCGCATTGCACTTTATCACTATGCCCATTTGCCTGAGCACTTCAAGGCTCAAAGACGAATCAACGCTGAAGATTTGCCGAGCACTCCGGAAAAGGTTGCGATTATGCTTGATGCTATTCGCCGCTTGACTTCTAACGGTTATCACTATATCGGCATGGACCACTTTGCGAAAGTCTCCGATCCTTTAGCGCAGGCGCAGGAAAATGGCACTTTGCAGAGAAATTTCCAGGGCTATTCCACTAAGCCGGAGTGCGATATGGTCGCCCTCGGTGTCTCTTCTATCAGCAAGGTCTCCGGCTGCTATGCCGCTAACGCCAGAGATCTTCCAACTTATTACGAAAGAATCAATAACGGCCAGCTTGCTACTATCCGCGGCTATATGCTTGATGCTGACGACAGACTCAGAGCACAGGTCATCATGAACTTGATGTGCCAATTCATGGTCCAAAAAGAAGAGATTGAACAAAAATTCAAAGTTAAGTTTGACGAGTACTTCGCTTTCGAATTGAAGAACCTTCAGCATTTCGCCAATGAAGGTTTGGTTGAACTTTATCCGGATCGCATCGTCGTGACACCGAAAGGAAAACTGTTAGTCAGAGCGGTAGCCATGAACTTCGACAGATATCTCAGAGAAGACGAAAGAGTAAGAAGATACTCTAAGATCGTTTAGAGGATTTTTCAGGATTTCTGACAAAAAGGCGGACTAGAAAGCTAGATCCGCTTTTTTCTCGTATATTCCTAATCCAATTGAAAGTTAACTCAATAAGCGGTCTGTTAAAATTTGTCTATTGTGCTGGGAAAACCGGCTTTTTATTTTTGAGATTAATAAATGTTTACAGCTTCAGAGATTCGTTCAACTTTTTTGAAGTTCATGGAATCTAAAGGCCACACCATTGTTGCTTCAAGCCCAGTGGTTCCTGGCGATGATCCGACATTGCTCTTTACCAATGCCGGCATGAATCAATTCAAGGATGTTTTCTTAGGTTTTGATAAGCGTCCCTATAAACGTGCGACTACTTCTCAGAAGTGTGTGCGTGCCGGCGGCAAGCACAACGACTTGGAGAACGTAGGCTACACAGCCCGTCACCACACATTCTTCGAAATGTTGGGTAACTTCAGCTTCGGCGATTACTTCAAGCGCGACGCCATCAAAAACGCTTGGGAGCTTTTGACCAAGCATTTCATGCTTCCGGAAGAAAAGCTTTGGGTCACGGTATATGCCGAGGATGATGAAGCCTATGACATTTGGAATAAAGAGGTCGGTGTTCCGGCAGAAAGAATCGTAAGAATCGGCGACAACAAAGGCGCAAGATATGCTTCCGACAATTTCTGGATGATGGGCGACACAGGTCCGTGCGGTCCATGCTCTGAAATTTTCTATGACCACGGCGAAGAAGTTGCCGGAGGTCCTCCGGGAAGTCCTGATGAAGACGGCGACAGATACATCGAAATCTGGAACTTGGTTTTCATGCAGTACAACCGTGATGATAAAGGCGAAATGCATCTTCTTCCGAAACCCAGCGTCGATACCGGTATGGGCTTGGAAAGAATTTCCGCCGTTTTGCAGCACGTTCATTCCAACTACGAAATTGATCTGTTCCAGAACTTAATGAAGGCCGTTAAAGAAGCCGTTGAAGCTGCAGGAGCAGAAAACGTTGATCCGAACTCACCTTCTTTGAAAGTTATTGCCGACCACATCCGTGCATGTTCTTTCATTATTGCCGACGGAATTCTTCCGGGCAATGAAGGCCGAAGCTATGTTTTGCGCCGTATTGCCCGCCGCGGTATGCGTCACGGCTTTAAGCTCGGTGCCCGCACCCTTTTCTTCAATACGCTGGTAAAGGCTGTTGCTAAGGAAATGGGACAGCAGTATCCGGAACTGAACAATCCGCGTATTCAAGAAGTTCTCCGTCAGGAAGAGGTTAGATTTTCCCAGACACTTGCCAAAGGTCTTGAAATTCTTAATGAAGCTTTGGCACACGGAGAAAAAGTTCTCGGCGGCGACATTGCATTTAAACTGCATGACACCTACGGTTTCCCGGTTGATTTAACAGCCGACGTCTGCCGTGAAAGAGGCGTTGCAGTTGATATCGAAGGCTTTGAAGCTGCAATGGCCAAACAAAGAGAACTTGCCCGCTCACAAGGCAAGTTTAAGATGGCTCAAGGTCTTGATTACGCCGGTGCTCCGACTAACTTCTTAGGCTACGAAACTTTGACAGCTCACGGCTGCAAGGTTGAGGCTATTTACAAGGACGGTGAAATCGTTGATGAAGCAGAATCCGGCGATGAAGTCGTTGTCGTATTCGACAAGACTCCGTTCTACGCAGAAAGCGGCGGCCAAGTCGGCGATCAAGGCCAGTTCAAGAACAAGACCACAATCCTGAAAGTTGACGATACATTCAAGATTAAGGCAGACGTCTTCGGACATATGTGTTACGTTGCAGAAGGCAGCGTTAAGCTCGGCGATTTGTTTACAGGTACAGTAAACGAAGATATCCGAGCTGCTACCGCAAGAAATCACTCCGTTACTCACTTGATGCATAAAGCACTGAGAGAAGTGCTTGGCTCTCATGTCCAGCAGCGCGGTTCTATGGTCAACGGCGAAAGAACGAGATTTGACTTCGTTCACAACGGTCCGATGACTGAAGAACAGATTTTCCAAGTTGAAGATATCGTCAACAAAGAAATTCTGAGAAACACTCAGACAATGACTCGCGTCATGCCGATCGATGAAGCTAAGAAGACCGAAGCCGTTATGCTCTTCGGTGAAAAATACGGCGAAGTCGTTCGTGTTCTCAACATCGGTTCAAGCTGCGAATTCTGCGGCGGTACTCACGTTCAGAGAACAGGCGATATCGGCATGTTCAAGATCGTCAGCGAGTCCGCTGTGGCTGCAGGTATCCGCAGAATAGAAGCTGTTACCGGCATGAACGCCCTAAGATTTACCCAGACCCAAGAGAAGTCTTTAGAAGAAGTTGCTGCCGAATTTAAGGCTCCGGTCGGAGAGGTTTTAGGCAAAGTTCACGATACCTTGGCTGATGTTAAGGCTCTTGAAAAAGAACTTGCTGCACTCAAGACCAAGCTTGCACAGAGTGCTTCTGCCAACGTCGCTTCCCAGGCCGAAGAGATGAACGGAACCAAGGTCTTGGTGGTTGAAATGAAGGGCGTTGAAACCAAGGCTCTTCGTGATTCCATCGACAAACTCAAAGACACATTGAAGTCCGGCGTTATCGTTCTTCTCAAGTCTGACGAGGGTAAAGCCAGCGTAGCAGTCGGTGTTACTAAAGATCTCGTCGGCAAGATCAAAGCCGGTGAAGTTGTTGCTTTCACTGCTGCAGAACTCGGCGGTAAAGGCGGCGGACGTCCTGACTTTGCTCAAGGCGGCGGAAACGCACCGGAAAGCATGGGCAAAGTAATTGCAGATGTGAAGAAATTCATCTCTGAAAAATTAGCCTAGTCCGCGAGGTCTAGTGCTTAAACAAAAACGCCGCATTCGCGGCGTTTTTGTTTAATAGGTGTGTTGGATTAATCTTCGTATCCGTTAGGATTCATGCTCTGCCAACGCCAAGTGTCGGCACACATTTCTTCAATACCACGCTTGGCTTGCCAGTTTAGGACTGTCTTTGCTTTTGCGGGGTTAGTCCAGTAGGCCGCTTTGTCTCCTGCACGGCGCGGGCAAATTTGGTAAGGAACTTTCTTGCCGCTTGCTTTTTCAAAGGCGCGTACAAGCTCTAAAACGCTCGTAGAGCTGCCGGTTCCGAGGTTAACGGTAAGCAGCTGAGGCTGATGATTAAGTACCTTCAGGGCTTGTAAATGGCCGTCTACGAGGTCCATTACATGGATGTAGTCTCGGCAGCCGGTGCCGTCTGCAGTGGGATAGTCGTTGCCGAACACATTTAAGTGATCGCGTTTGCCGACGGCGACTTGAGAAATAAACGGCATAAGATTGTTTGGAATGCCGTTAGGATCTTCGCCGATGAGTCCGCTTTCATGGGCACCGACCGGATTGAAGTATCTCAGGATGGCAATTGACCAATCGGGTTCTGCTCTGAATGTTTTTCTAAGAACTTCTTCAATCATCCACTTGCTCAGGCCGTAATTGTTGATCGGGGACAGAGGAGTGGATTCATCGAATTCATCATAGCCGGGATCGCCGTAGACGGTGGCCGATGAGGAAAAGATAAATTCCTTGACACCGTGTTTTTTCATAACGCGCAGAAGCACGATAGTGCCTTCGACGTTGTAGGAAAAATAAAGAAGCGGATCGGACTCGGATTCACCGACGGCTTTTTTTCCTGCGAAGTTAATGACGGAGTCGATTTTGTACTCCGTGAAAACTTTGTCTAAGTCGCTCTCAAAGCGGATGTCGCCTTCGATAAGAACAGGTCTCTTACCGGTAATTTTTTCGATGCGATCCAGAACAGTCGGTTTGCTGTTGCTGAAGTTATCAAAAATAATCGGGTTGTAGCCGGCTTCAATCAGGCTGACAACCATGTGGGATCCGATGTATCCCGTTCCTCCGGTTACAAGGATATTTTTAGTCATTCCAAAATCCAAAAAATAAGGCCTTGCAAAGAGCAAGGCCGAAACTGATCTGAATTACTTACTCAACGCGTCAATGATGCGGCGGTTAACTTCTTTCACATCGCCGATACCGTCGACTTTAACGTATTTAGTGTTAGATTGACCTTCAGCAGCGAGCTTCTGATAAAAATCAACCAAAGCTTCCGTCTGGTTGTGATAAACCTGAAGACGCTTCTTAACGGTTTCTTCTTTATCGTCGTCTCTCTGAATCAAATCTTCACCTGTCACATCGTCCTTACCTTCGACTTTAGGAGGATTGAACTTGATGTGGTAGCTTCTGCCGGAAGGAAGATGAACGCGTCTGCCGCTCATTCTTTCCAAAATGGCTTCATCGGGTACAGCGATTTCCAAAACGTAGTCAATTGGAATGCCTGCTTCTTTCAGAGCTTCTGCCTGAGGAATTGTGCGTGGGAAACCGTCGAAGAGGAATCCGTTCTTGCAGTCAGGCTGCTGGAGGCGTTCCTTAACCAGGCCGATGATGATGTCATCGCTTACGAGTTCGCCGGCATCCATAATTTTCTTAGCGGCTAAACCCAAAGGAGTACCTGCTTTGACAGCAGCACGCAGCATATCACCGGTAGAAATTTGAGGAATGTTATAGTGGGCAGTGATGAGAGCTGCTTGAGTGCCTTTGCCTGCACCTGGAGCTCCGAGAAGAATCAAACGCATTTGACAACTCCACTTATTGAAATATAAAAGTTAAATTTTAAAAGAAATTAGGAATCGAAGAAATAATTTAGTGTGAGACATTATTTCTTGCTGAAATAAAGCCGGACTCTTTCTAAATCTTCAAAAGTATCTACTCCCGGAGGAATCTCACGGTTGAAGATTTCTACACCGATTTTGTAACCATGCCAAAGAGCACGTAGTTGTTCCAAACTTTCGAAAGTCTCTAAAGGTGATTTAGAAAGGTGCGGATACTGCTTCAAGAAAGAAGCCCGATAGCTGTAAATTCCGACATGGCGCAGTCCTAAATCTTCCGGAATGGATTCTTTGGATTTGGCAAACAAATCTCGATTCCAAGGGATTGGGGCTCTACTGAAAGTCAGCGCTTCATTTTTCTGGTTGAGCTCAACTTTGACAACATTCGGATTGAAGAATTCTTCTGCATCACGGATTCGAATGGCGGCCGTTCCCATTGCCAAGCCTTCATCCTTTTTTAGAATTTCTGCAACTAAATTAATGATGTCAACCGGAATAAGAGGCTCGTCTCCCTGGACATTGACGATAATTTCGTTTTCATCGAGATTAAGTTTATTGACCACTTCGCTTAATCTATCGGTACCGCAGGCACAGTCTTTTGAGGTCAATTGTGCTTCGATGCCGTGCTCTTCGCACGCCTTTTGGACCGTCAGGTCATCGCAGGCGACAATGACGCGCGAGGCTGCTGACTTCGCAGCCTGTTGAGCTACTCTGACAATCATTGGAATACCGTCGATTAAAGCCAGAGGCTTGTTCGGAAGCCTTGTGCTGGCCAGTCGCGCCGGGATAATAACGGTAAAACTCATTTCAGTTTTTGCTCCAGCTCTTCATCGGAAAGATCTCTTGCTTCATCCGGCACTAAGTCGGGAATTTCATCGATAACTGAGAACGCTTTTTTATCGCGTTTGCAAAACAGTTCTTTCTTTTCTTTATCGTACAAAAGAGGGCCCTTACAGAAAGGACAAACAAGTATTTGTGTTAATTTCGGATCCATTATGCTTTTTTCTCTGGTTTCAAAGAAGAAAGTTTTTCTTCAATGAAATCTATTAAGAACTTATCTAAAACTATTTCTAAAGGCACGACGTAGATTCTAGTGTCTCTTTTAATGTCTTCGTGCTTTCTGCATTTAACCGCGTCTTTCTCTGTAATGAAGATGAGATCAGCGTTGATGTCCTTAAAGGGATTTTTGTCGTAATCGTAATGATCCGGAAGCGGAATGCCTACCACTTCCAAACCGTGAGCTCTGAGCATGGAGAAGAATCTTTTCGGCACGGCGATGCCAGCCACTGCTGCCGCTGAGTATTGCTTCTTTCTTTGGATCTTGCTTAATGTATCCAAAGAAATGACTTCACCGGTTGCGTATTGAATGGCGTTGGTAAATCCGCTGGTTGCCACATATCTCGGAGTTGTGGAAGAAATCACGTCTTCCGTTGCGTTAAGGACCAGAGCATCAACATCATTAAGACGGGAAGGCGGCTCTCTTAGAGGGCCTGAAGGGAGAACCCATCCGTTGCCTAAGCCCCGGGCTCCGATAACTGCAATTTCAAAGTCACGCTGAAGTTCATAATGCTGCAGCCCGTCGTCACTAATAAGAATATCGACCTCAGGATAGGCTTTCAGCAGAGCTTCGGCAGCGGCAACTCTCTTTTTAGAAACAAAAGTCGGAACGTTCGTGGATTTTTTTATAAGAAGAGGTTCGTCTCCGACAATATCCGGATCACTGGTTGTTAAAACTTCTTTAGGGGAATCGGTTTTGCCTTTGTAGCCGCGGGAGATTACACCGGGGTTCCATCCTCTCTCCTGAAGTTCTTTGACTAATGCAATCGTGACCGGTGTTTTTCCTGTACCTCCGACATAAATATTTCCTACCACAACAACCGGAACTCTGATTTTCACAGGAACGGTCTTGTTTTTTCTGTATTTCGCCGCACCCATAAAAACGGCGGAAAACGGTAAAAGGAGCCAGGAAATTAATCCTCGGCGATCCCATTGTTTATGTAGGAAAGATTCAAGTTGAACTTTCATTGAAGTCATTAAGAGTCAAAAAAATTAATTGTAAAAGAGAAAACACTTTATTTTTTTCGTTCAACTTAATTTCCGAATTTTGTGAACAAAAAATGTTTGAGATGACTCAAAAAAACGAAGAGACGTGAAATCAATGAGTAAGAGAAAAATAACCTCCTGCTTCCAACCTTTTCATTGTTAATAACTTTGTGGATAACTTCTGGAAAGTGTGCATAACTATTTTGAATTTAAAAGGATTTTTTAGCTTTTTCACCTTTGTTAATTCAAAAATTATATTTAAATTCAATAAGTTACATAAACTCATCGGCATTCTCAACGGTGGTGAATAAAATTGTGGATAACTTTGTGGATTATGTGGATAAGGGTAAAAAATAACGGCTCAATATGTTCTTTGTTCACGAACAAAAAAATAATTGGCTTAATATTCATGCATCAAGGAGTGAAGATTGAGTGAGATAGTAAATACAGTAAAAGATCCGAGAATTATGACCGTCTCGGAAGCGGTTCAGAAAATTGATTGGACGGTTAAGTCGATGAGGACTCTTCTTGTCGAAGGGGAAATCTCTTCTTTTAATAATAACCGTGCGAGCGGGCATTGGTATTTTGCTATCAAGGATGAAGAGGCAGTTTTAAACTGCATGATGTTCGCCTCTAAAAATTATGCCGTAACTTTTAGTCCGGCTATCGGCGATAAGGTTAAAGTCGGAGGCAATCTGAGCCTCTACGGTAAAACCGGAAAATTGTCTCTGGAAGTGCGCCGAATGGTCAGAAGCGGACAAGGAGAACTCTTTGAAAAATTTCTTGCATTAAAGAAGAAGCTGTCTGACGAGGGACTTTTCCAGCGTGAGCTGAAACGGCCGGTTCCTCTGGCACCGAGAACTGTAGGAGTCGTTACAGGGCTTCAAACCGCAGCTTTAAAAGATGTCCTTACTCGGCTAAAAAGATATTCACCATACGTTGACATCATTGTTTATCCGACCTTTGTACAGGGTGCGGCGGCAGCCGAAGGTATAGTTCGCTCGCTTCGAATTGCATCAGAAAGAAAGGAAGTTGATGTTTTGCTTCTTGTTCGCGGCGGAGGTTCCATAGAAGACTTATGGTGCTTTAACGAAGAGAAGGTCGCCAGAGCCATCCGTCAGTGCAGTATTCCGGTGATCACCGGTATCGGCCATGACAGTGATCAGACCATTGCAGACTTTGCCGCTGATATCTGGGCTCCAAATCCTACGGCGGCCGCTGTGGCTGCGGCAGCCCCAAAAGAAGAGCTTCTTCTGCGTGTGGAGAAACTGTGCCGGACTCTTTACAAAGACATAGAGAACTTTTTGAGCCGTTCTGAAAACCAGACGGCTTATGCCTCCAGACTTTTTGAGTCTCCCGATGTTTTTCTGAACTATTACTCGGATCGTTTTAAAAAAGATCTTCTGGGCTTTAAAGGAAGCGCAAGCAATTTTTTATTTTCTTCACAGACAAATTTGCAGAAAAAGCTTCATAGTATGGGGAGGATTTCTTTTGTGCCGAAAGCCTCTCAATATTCTTCCTGTTTGGTTCGTATCTCTAATTTAGTCAATCAAAGTTTGGCTTCAAGGGAACGTCAGCTGAAAATTGAACTTCCGCCTTTGGATATTCTGTTGGCGGGCTACAAAGACAAACTGGCTTTTTTAGCACAAGGACTCGCAAAGAATTTCCAAGACCATAGAGGGCGTCAAAGTCAAAAACTGTTTTACGAGATTTGCGGTTTTAAAAATAAGGTTCAGTTTCAGGACAGATCCAAAGATCTCCATCATCTATTAGAAAAGATTAAAGTGCAGAGAGAAGGATTCTTTATTCAGCTAAAAACTCCGGCACTTTATCGATTGGAAACTCCGGATGCAAGGATTGCTGAAGGAAAAAAAGAAACCAGACAATATATTTTGACCCTGTTTAAGGGGTTTTTCAGCGAGGTTGTTTTCCAGAGACAAAGGCTTCTCGGCAGTCTGCAGAGTCTGCGCAAACAAAGGCCGGTTTTGAAGAATGATTCGATAAAAATCGCCGCCGAGTCAATGCGCGCTTATGGCCAAATGAAACTGACGGTAAGGCGGAATAGTTTAATTAATCTGGAGACGAAACTTTCAGGACTGGATCCTAACAAAATGCTACAACTCGGATACGCTATTGTTAAGCGTAAAAATGAGGTTGTCAGAAGGGGTGAAGAGCTGCAGGAAGGCCAAGAGATTCAAGTGATTTTCTATGATCGAACCATTAATGCTCGAGTTGAGAGGATCACTAGCAAAAACACTTAAAACTATGCATAATACCGCAAGAAATAATAAACACTAGGAGACCCCAAATGGCATTTACACTTCCTCCTCTTCCTTTTGCGATGAATGCTCTCGAGCCTTACATGAGCGAAAAGACTCTGAGCTATCACTATGGAAAACATCATAAAGGCTACGTTGACACACTCAACACATTGATTGCTGGTACAGACTATGAATCAATGCCTTTAGAGGAGATTATCCGTACTACTCAACAGGGTCCAATTTTCAATAACGCATCTCAAAATTGGAACCACACTTTCTTCTGGAACAGCTTAACTCCTAACGGCGGCGGAGTTCCTACCGGCCGAGTTTTAGCTGCGATCGAGGCTAAGTGGGAAAACTATGATGCATTCAAAGAACAGTTCATTAAGAGTGCTGCCGGCAATTTCGGTTCCGGCTGGACATGGCTGATTCAAACAGAAAACGGTACTTTAGACATTCTTAACACCAGCAATGCAGGCTCCCCGATTTCCTCTCCATCTAAGCCTTTGATGGTTTGCGACGTTTGGGAACATGCTTACTATCTGGACTACTACAATGTCAGAGCCCAGTTCGTTACAACATTCCTCGAACATCTCGTTAACTGGGAATTCGTAGAAAAGAATCTTCAATAATTGAATTGATTGGATGAGAGAAAACCGCAGGCGAGGAGCCTGCGGTTTTATTTAAGGGAGGCGACTTTGTCGCCTTTCTTTATGTTGTTTTTTTCGAACCAGCCTTGATTCATTTCAAGAGCGTATTTCGCTGCTCTTTTGCTGCAGTGAATATTCTCTGTCAGGGGGTGCATTTTTTCGATATTGATTATTGTCCCGTTGCTGTCAATAAAAGCGACCGAGAGCGGAATGTAGGTGTTTTTCATCCACATGCAGACCGGCATGGCATAGTCGAATTTAAAGAGCATTCCATTTTCAGCTGGAAGTTTCTTGCGGTACATCAGGCCGATTTCTCTTTCTTGGTCAGTGTCAGCAATTTCCACTTGAATGATTTTTTGATTGATTTGAATCTCTTTTAGTTCCGCGGCATTAACGGCCATCGGGAGGAGCAGAGCTAAGAGAATGCGGCAGCAGTATTTCATGGAAAAGAAAAACTCGGTCTGAGCCGAGTTTTTATAGCTAAGATTTCGAATTAAACCAGTTTGATGTTGTCAGCTTGTTTGCCTTTTTCACCGACTTTCACATCATAGGTAACTTTCTGACCTTCTTTGAGGGTCTTGAAGCCGTCCATCTTGATTGCAGAGAAATGAGCGAAGAGATCTTCACCGCCGTCATCGGGAGTGATGAATCCGTAGCCTTTTACGTCGTTAAACCATTTTACGGTTCCTGTTGCCATTTTTTATATCTCCAAAAATTTAACGGCGTTGTCTCTGGTGCTCACCCGCCACTGAATGTGTTTTTGACAGTTCGTTAAGCTGGATTTTCACAACCGGTACGACCTTTTGCTGAAACCTGACTACTACTGCGGTACTGCCTTACTGTCTGTGAGAAAAGACTGACAGTAACTAGATTTTTAATGTATACGGGAGAATTGTCAACGAGGACAAAGTATCATTGACAAGATGAGTTGGGACAAGCGCATATCTTTATTACAGAAAAAAATGCTTTGTAACCCTTACTCTGAGGTTATTTAGTCAAAATTGTCTGATAGTTGGGTTCGGACAAGGAAAAAGTATTTTGGCGGTTTGTCCGCATTTAATTGTTGTTATCTAACCACAAAAATTAGTGATATGTCTTGCTCGCAAACTGGATCGTCAACAAGGGTAAAACCGAAGTTTAAGCCTTATAAGAGACCGAATAGATGGAGTGTCATTCTCCATAACGACGATGTAACGACAATGGAGTTTGTTGTAATGCTCCTGAAAGAGGTATTCGGAAAATCAACGGAAGACGCGATGACGATCATGCTGAAAGTGCATGAAGAAGGGCGCGGTGTTGCAGGGATTTACAGCAAGGATTTAGCCGAAACAAAAATGATGAAATCCCGTGAAATGGCAAGAGCTGAAGGCTATCCGCTTAAGATAACCATAGAAGAAAATGAGTAGTTTAAGTAAAGAAGTTCAAAAATTAATGATGATTGTCTTCCTTCGAGGAAGAAGCGATGGAGTTGAGTATCTGACTCTAGAGTATTTGCTATGGGGACTTCTGCAGGGAGGAGAGGTCGAGGAGTTCTTGGAAGAACAAGAAGTTGATACTCACGAACTCGAAAACGAGATTAACCTGGTTATTTCAAAAGAGATAGCTGAGCAAAATAAACTTGCTAAGGATAAGAATCCGGACGTGACCGTCGGGTACTCACGAGTTTTGCAGCGTGCCATTATTCAAGCACAGTCGGAAAACCGAGAAGAAGTCGACAGCTTAGATCTGCTCGATGCTTTGCTGGCGGAAAAGGACTGCGAAGCGGTCTACCTTCTTAATCAGCACGGTATCGATAGAAACGTTCTTGCCGAATACATCGAAACCATCTTGGCCGAGAGTGAAGAATTCGGAGCACAAGAGGCCGAGGAAGATGCGAGAGAAAGTAAAAGACGAAAATCCGCTTTAGACACCTATGCGTTGAACTTAAACAATGAGGTTAAAGAAGGCCGCATTGATCCATTGATCGGCCGAAGCGAAGAAATTGAAAGAGTTATCCAGGTTCTGGCAAGAAGAAGGAAGAATAATCCTATTCTTGTCGGTGAGGCCGGTGTCGGTAAGACTGCAATCGGCGAAGGACTCGCTTACAAGATCGTAAAAGGAGAAGTTCCTAAATTCTTATCAGACTTCGAAGTTTATTCCGTGGATGTCGGCTCAATGCTTGCCGGCGCTCATTATCGCGGCGACTTCGAAGAAAGAATGAAGAACCTTATTAAGGAAGTTGAATCCAAGCCGAAGACCATTCTCTTCATTGATGAAATTCATCAGATTTTAGGGGCCGGTACTACCGAGGGCAGTGCATCAGATGCCGCAACCATGATGAAGCCCCATCTGGCAAAGGGTACTCTGCGAGTCGTCGGGGCTACAACCTACGACGATCTCAGAAAAATTTTCAGCAAAGACTCCGCCCTGATGAGACGTTTCCAGAAGATTGATGTGACTGAACCGACCGTCAAGGAAACAATTGAAATTCTTAAGGGTTTGAGCGGCAAGTTTGAGGAACATCACAGTGTGGTTTACAAAGACTCAGCCATTGTTGCAGCAGTTGAACTTTCCGACCGCTTTATCTCCGATAAAAAACTTCCTGATAAGGCCATCGATGTTATCGATGAAGCCGGTGCAAGAAAAAGATTGCATTCGGACGGCAAGAGCAATATTGTTACCAAGGCGGATATTGAGGAAGTCATTACAAAGATGGCGAGGGTGCCTCCCCAGACCGTTTCTTCGGACGACAAGAATCGATTGAAGACTTTGGCTCAAACATTGAAGAATGTAATTTACGGTCAGGATCCGGCTATTGACGCTATTTCAGACGCGATAAAACTCTCTAGGAGCGGTCTTGGCAAGACAGATAGGCCAATTGGTGCTTTCTTGTTTGCCGGGCCTACAGGCGTCGGTAAAACGGAATTAGCAAAACAGCTAGCCTCAGCCATGGGGGTTAAGCTGATACGTTTTGATATGAGTGAGTACATGGAGAAATTCTCCGTGTCGCGCTTGATTGGTGCGCCTCCGGGATACGTCGGCTTTGATCAAGGCGGATTATTGACTGAAGAAATCGGCAAGCATCCGCATTCCGTTCTGCTGCTAGATGAAATTGAAAAAGCTCATCCGGATATTTACAACATCCTTCTACAGGTGATGGATCACGGCGCATTGACGGACAACAACGGTAAAACAGCAGACTTTAGAAACGTTATTTTGATCTTGACGACTAATGCCGGGGCCAGAGATTTGAGCAAATCCTCCATCGGTTTTCTTAACTCAACGCATTACGGCGATGAGCAGATTGAGATTAATAAGACCTTTACGCCTGAATTTCGCAACCGCTTGGATGCGATTGTTTCCTTTAAAGCACTGGGAACAAACGAAATTAGAAAAGTGGTTGATAAATTCCTCCTGGAAATTGAAACCCAGCTTCACATGAAAAAAGTGGAGGCGACATTTACGGAAGAGCTTAAAGAGTTCTTGGCTAAGAAAGGGTTTGATCCGAAGATGGGAGCTCGTCCGATGTCCCGCTTGATTCAGAATACGGTGAGAAAAGCATTGGCCGATGAACTGCTTTTCGGTCAGCTAAGCCGAGGTGGAAAGGTCAAAATTGGATTGGATGCTCAGGAGAAAGTGATTTTAGATATCGAGCCGGCTCCGATTATTCCAAAAGCTGAAACGGCCGATTCAGCTCAAGAGTTGCCCGCAGAAGTTCCGCACAATAAGTAGTAAGAATAAGCAGAAAGCCGCTGAATGCGGCTTTCTTGCAGAGAAATTAACCAATTCCGGAGGAACCGAAACCTCCTGTTCCTCGTTCGGTTTGTTGGAACTCTTCAACCTCTTCGAATTGAGCGTGAACAACGGGCACAATAATCATTTGTGCAATTCTGTCAAGAGGCTGAACGGTAAAAGCTTCACTCGAACGATTCCAGCAGGAGACTTTCAGTTCGCCTTGGTAATCGGAGTCAATCAAGCCGACTAAATTGCCGAGAACGATTCCGTGCTTATGGCCGAGACCTGAGCGCGGAAGAACAAGCGCAGCATAGTTTGGATCCCGCAGATAGATGCTGATTCCCGTGCCGATGAGATAAGTTTCTCCCGGTTCGACCACAATAGGTTTATCAATCATGGCTCTTAAGTCAACTCCGGCAGATCCGGGTGTTCCGTAGGAGGGTTTGAATTCTTTTGCCCGCGGATCTAAGTATTTAATTTGAACGTTCACAGTTTCTGTCCTTCAAGAGTCTGTTGATTTCTAATACAAGTGTGTCGGCTAATGCTTCTTTGCTTCCGGGCCCGAGTGTTTTTAGGCCGTCCTTTGTAATGAACACGGCGTCATTGGAGTCAGAATTAATCGCATTGGCAGGATTGGCGACAATTAAATCTGCGCCTTTTCTCTGAAGCTTAAGCTGGCCGTTTTCGATGACATCATTGGTTTCGGCCGCAAAGCCGATGCAAAGGGGCTTGTTTTCTAAATGGCCAACTAAGGAAAGGATATCCGGATTCTTTGTCAGTTCCAGAGTGTAGGAATCCGAAGAGTTTTCTTTTTTGATTTTCTTATCAGAAAAGTGAGCCGGGCGATAATCCGCTACGGCGGCAACTGAAATGAAAACGTCCGGTTTTTCCTTATCTAAGAGCTGCATAACGCAATTTTTCATCTCTTCGGCACTCGTGACGTTAAATCGTTCTGCTCCTGCAGGCGTCTGTTGGTGCACCGGTCCTGATACCAGTAAAACATCTGCCCCGTAACGGCTGCAGGCAGATGCAATGCTGTAGCCTTGTTTTCCGCTGGAGGAATTGGTAATTCCTCGGACCGGATCGAGCGCTTCAAAAGTCGGTCCTGCCGTAATCAATACTTTTTTACCCGACAGAAGCTTAGGATAAAAAGCCCGGCTAATGTCCTCAGCGATGTCTGCCGGCTCTTTGAGTCTTCCTTTGCCGTTATCTCCGCAAGCTTGAATGCCGGCTTCAGGACCCGAGAACGAAACATCGGGCCAGCTTTGAAGCTTTTCGACGTTCTCTAGATTTGCCGGGTTGTTCCACATAAAAGCATTCATTGCCGGAGCAATGATTATCGGTGTCTTGCGGGCTGCACATAAAGAACTGAGAAGATCATCGCAAATGCCGTTCCGAAGTTTTGCAATGAAGTTGGCGGTTGCCGGGGCTACTACGATGAGATCAGCCCAATCAACAAGATCGATATGAGCGATTGTGCTGTTGGAAGGGTCCCACATATTTTTGGCAACTTTTCTTCGGGTAAGAGCCTCGAAGGTGGCTTCACCGACGAAATGGGAGGCGGCCTCCGTAAGCACTACCTGAACTTCCGCCTGATTTTTGACAAGCAGACGGATGAGCTCACACGCTTTATAAGCAGCAATGCTTCCGGTAATGCCCAGAAGTATTTTTTTGCCTTTTAGAATGTGCATACGACATCCTTAGAAAGATTACTTGGAACGGAAAAATTCCCAAATAATGACAATGAAAGCGCCGACGCAAATACAAATGTCAGCAACGTTAAATGCGGGCCAATGATAGTTAAATGCATGGAAGTCCAGAAAATCGACGACATAACCTAAATTCATGCGGTCGTAGGCATTTCCAATGGCACCGGCTAAAACGAGAGACAGTCCGAAGCACAAAACGGGTTTCGAACTGTTTTTAGCAATAAGACACAGAATGACGACGGAAATAACAAGGGCTAGCACCAAGAAAATCGGCTGCTGCCATCCGCCGGCATCTGCAAGAAAAGAGAATGCTGCACCGGTGTTGTAAGCAACGACGAGATTGAAGAAGTCAGTGACTCTTTCTGAGTCACCGACAATCATCCGATGCTGAATCCAGTACTTGGTCCATTGATCAAGTCCGATAAGCAGTGCAGCAAAGAGGGACCACAGGAATACCGCGGTCCAGTTCCAATTATTAGTTTTTTTTGAAGCCATCAATTAAGCAAATTTACGTTCTTCAGGAACACCGAACAAATTGCCTACGCAGCGGCAGCACAGTGTCGGATAGTTCTGGTCTTTTCCGACGCTTTCAACGTATTGCCAGCAGCGTTCGCATTTCTTTTCGGTCATCGGCTTAACGATAATTTCGCGTTTGTCAGAGACACCGACAAGTTTTGCGGAACTTGTGATGAAGACGTAGCGAAGTTCGTCGCCTAAAGTCTGGAGGATATCGTATTCGGTTTGCGGTACCTTCAGTTCCACAGCTGCTTGTAATGAGGAACCGACTTTGCCTTCAGCTCTGAGAACTTCAATTTCTTTCTGGACATCAGAGCGGATAGCGCGGATGACAGCCCATTTGTTGAGCAGTTCAACGGATTCGCTGATGACAGGAAGGGCTTCGAATTTTTCCGTGAAGATGGTTCCGGAGCTCTTCGGGTTGAAGAAGGAATATGCCTCTTCAGCAGTGAAGGAAAGAATCGGAGCAATCATCTTCAAGAAGGCATTGGTCAGATACCACAATGCTGTCTGAGCGGAACGACGAGCCTTTGAATCGGCAGCTGTTGTGTACAGACGATCCTTGAGAATATCCAAATAGAAACCGCCCAAATCATCGCTTGCAAAGAGCTGCAGCATGGAGGAAACCATATGGAAATCATAAGCATCGTACTTAGTCAAAACTTCGTCTTGAAGCTGTTGAGTTCTTGCGATAGCCCATCTATCCAGTTCTGCTAACTCTTCAACCGGAACGGCGTCTTTTTCAATATCAAAGTCGTTGGTGTTGGCCAAGAGGAAGCGGATGGTATTTCTGAAGCGACGGTAGGAATCTACGGTACCTTTCAGAATTGTCTGACCGAGAGAAATTTCACCGGTGTAATCGGAGCTGCCGACCCACAAACGGATAATTTCAGCACCGTATTTATCGGCAATTTCGGAAGGCAGAATGACGTTGCCTAAAGATTTGCTCATCTTGCGGCCTTCTTCGTCTACGGTAAAGCCGTGTGTGAGCAAAGCTTTGTACGGAGCTCTCTTATCGATGGCGCAGCCGGTCAGAAGAGAAGAGTGGAACCACCCTCTGTGCTGGTCGCTTCCTTCGAGGTACAAGTCTGCAGGATAGCCGAGCTTGTCAGCGTGAGAGCCTCTCATGACAGTCATATGAGTGGTTCCGGAATCAAACCAAACATCTAACGTATCAGTGGATTTTTCATACAAATCAACATCTTTATCGATGAGGTCGGAGACTTTCAACTGCGTCCAAACTTCGATGCCGCCTTGTTCAACTTTGTCTGCAACGTCTCTCAAGATTTTCAGTGTGTCCGGGTGAAGTTTGCCGGTTTCTTTATTGATCAAGAAGGGCAGAGGAACACCCCAGGTTCTCTGTCTGGAGATACACCAGTCAGGACGGTTGGCGATCATGTTGTGGAGTCTGACTTCGCCCCATTCAGGATAGAAAGTCGTGGCTTCAACAGCTTCTAATGCGACTTTGCGAAGAACAGGTTCTTTTTCAACAGGCTTGCAGACGCCCTCAGAGTCAGCGACCGGTTCATCCATTCTGATAAACCACTGGTTAGTTGCTCTGTAAATCAGCGGTGTCTTATGACGCCAGCAGTGCATATAGCTGTGGCTGATAGTCTCGTGATTGAGGAGGTTGCCCGCAACAGTCAATGCATCCAAAATTTTCGGCTGAGCTTTCCAAATATTTAATCCGGCAAACATCGGAAGCCAAGAGGCATAAACACCGTCTGCCTGAACGGGATTGAGAATCTCGTCGTTGGTTAAGCCGTCCTTCTTACAGGAGACGTAGTCGTCTACACCGTATGCAGGAGCACTGTGAACGATACCGGTACCGGCTGTTGCGTCAACGTAATCGGCGATGATGACAGGAGAAAATCTGTCATAGCCTTTGTCGAGACCGGCAAGAGGATGTTTGAAACGAAGGTGATAAAGATCGGAGCCTTTTGCTTTACCGATAACTTTTCCTTCTAAGCCATAACGTTTGAGAGCATCTTCATACAGGCCTTCAGCAAGGATGAAGTTTCTATGCGGAGTTTCAACAACAACATAGTCCAACTCCGGGCTGAAGTTCAAAGCCTGGTTGGCCGGGATTGTCCAAGGAGTGGTTGTCCAGATTACGGTTGCAGTCGGCTTGGTCAATTTGACATTGAAAAGCTCTTCGGCTCTGGCTTTGTCTTCATCGGCCAAGGGGAAAGCAACGTCAATGGCGGGGCTGCTTCTGTCCGCGTATTCAACTTCAGCTTCAGCTAAAGCACTCTTGCAATCGAAGCACCAGTTAACGGGTTTAAGACCACGGTAGACGTAACCTTTTTCCAAAATAATACCGAGAGCGCGAATTTCTTCTGCTTCAGTTTTCGGGCGCATGGTCAGATATGGATCTGACCAATCGCCGAGAACGCCGAGGCGCTTGAAGCCTGCCATTTGATTCTTAATTTGTTCTTTGGCGTAAGCGCGGCATTTAGCCATGATTTCTTCTTTAGGAAGATTCTTGCCGTAAGTCTTTTCAATTTGAATTTCGATCGGCATGCCATGGCAGTCCCAACCCGGGACGTAAGGAGCATCAAAACCCTGGAGTGTACGGGTTTTGCAGATGATGTCCTTTAGAACTTTATTGACAGCGTGTCCGACGTGAATGTTGCCGTTTGCATAGGGAGGGCCGTCGTGGAGAAGAAATTTAGGCGCACCTTTGCGTGCTGCTCTGATTTTTCCGTAAACATCCTTGGCTTCCCATTCCTTAATGAATTCTGGCTCACGCTTAGGCAAATTGCCTCTCATCGGAAATTCAGTGTCAGGAAGATTTAACGGAAATTTTTTTACTTCGGCCGCATCCGAATTCTGTTTATTTGCTTTTGACATAATTCCTTGGCCCCCTCGGGCTCTTCAAGGTTAATAAAAAAACTAAACGGACAAGCCTAAAATTTGCTTTGCCTTTTTCTGGTCATCTGCAATAGCTGCCCGCAACTCTTCGAGAGAATTGAATTTCTTCTCATCTCGGATCTTCGCAAAGAATTCTACATTGACAATCTTGTCATATAGGTCTTCATGGAAATTAAATAAGTGAGTTTCGAGTAAATACTCACCGTGATCATCGACGGTCGGTCTTTTTCCGATACAAGCAACGCCTTCAATCGGGCGCGGAGCAATGCCGTGAGCTTTTACGGCGTAGACACCGGTGATTGCCGGGCGTGCTTTGGAGTACGGAGGAAGAATTCTTTGATTAATCGTTGGAAAGCCGAGCTTGCGGCCTAACTGTTTTCCGTGAAGAACTTTTCCGGAAAGGCTGTAATGGCGTCCAAGCATATAGTTTGCCGAAGCAATGTCGCCTCTGGCTAAGGCTTGACGAATGCGGGAGCTGGAAATTGCCGCCTCCCCGTGATAAATCATGGGCATAGGATGAACTTCAAAATGAAATTCTTTTCCCAGATCTTCCAGGGTATGGAAATCTCCCGCTCTCTTAGCACCGAAGTGAAAGTTTTCTCCCACGGTGACCCAACGAGCGTGCAGACCTTGTACTAGCAGGTCTTTAACGAAGTCATACGGACTTAAGGAAGCCAGCTTTTCATCGAATTTAAGAATGTAGACCCTTTCGATCCCGCTTCCCTTCAGTGCCTCCACTTTATCGTGAAGGCTTAAGATTCTTGCGGGGGCGGCAGCCGGATTAAAAAATTCCCGAGGATGAGGTTCAAAAGTCAGAATAGCCGGGCATAACAGTCTGGCGTGTGCAGCCTCAACTACTTCCCGAATTAAAGCCTGATGGCCGAGATGTACACCGTCAAAGTTGCCGATGGCCACGGCACAGTCCAATCTATCTTCTGGTTTTGGCAGTCCCCGAAAAACTTTCATTTTCCTCAAATCTCAAAAAATAACTGTAACGATCAATTATGCCAGCATCGATTTGGATTCTCATTTTTGAATGTAAGAAACTTTTCTAACAAGAAGTTTCCTAGGAAATAGGAATGCATCAATTTTGAGCCAGAGTTTCAGAACCTCTTATTGTGTATACTCGATTAGATTACCTTATCAAAGGCCACAGGCCTTTCTAATATCAGTGTTCAATTTTATGAAAAACATCGTCGTTCTCATTTCCGGGCGCGGAAGCAACTTTAAAGCAGTTTATGAAACAAGCGTAAAAGAAAAATGGGCTGAGATTTGGGGTATTCGCATTGTCGGCGTTATCTCCAACCGCCCTGAAGCCGCTGGTTTGGAATTCGCTCAAAGCGTCGGCATTCCGACCGCAGTAGTTGATCATAAGAAGTATGAAGACAGAGAAAGCTTCGAGAGAGATCTGGTCAAGAAAATTGAAGCATTCCACGGAGAGTTGGTTGTTCTTGCCGGATTTATGCGAGTTTTAACACCGTATTTTGTCCGTCAGTATCCGGGAAGAATTCTCAACATTCATCCCGCACTACTGCCGTCTTTCCCCGGTCTGCATACCCATGAAAGAGCGCTGGAAGCGGGCGTCCGCATCCACGGAGTGACGGTACATTTTGTTTCCGATGTGCTGGACGGCGGTGAAATAGTCGGACAGGCTGCCGTTCCTGTTTTAGCAGGAGATACCCCTGACAAACTGGCTGAAAGAGTACTCAAAAAAGAGCACATTCTCTACCCAAGGGCAATCCGCCTGGTAGCCTGTCAAAAAGTACGACTGGAAGAAGGTACAGTTAAGATGGATCTTGAATCCAGTGAGCAATTAGCAATTTTCTAAGTTAAAAATGGCAACAGAAAAACCAAGATCAGCCAGAAAGCCCGGCTATAAGCGTCAGGATGCACCTAAACGCAAATTAACTGACAGACAAAAAGCGGCGAAAGAACGTTGGGCGAAGATGACTCCGGAAGAGCGTCAAACGCATGACAAAACTAAGGCTCCGAATCCGAGAATGCTGAAGCAGCATCCCGGACAAGTCCGCATCACTTCTTTAGTGGTTGATGAACTGGGCAAAGCTTTAAGAACTATTTTGAAGCTTGACGGGCCAGCCGATGTTCTGATGAGCATTTACTTTAAGAATGCACGGCATTTAGGTCCGAGAGAAAGAACGCTTATTGCCGAAGGCATCTATTACACCATGCGTCATCTTTCTATGATCACTTGGAGGATGGACCCGGTAAGACCTGACAAAGCACCGCGTTTGACCGGTTTGGTTGCGTTGGCTCTGCAGCATGGGTTAGATGCCATCCATGATCAGATTTTAGGCAAAGAAAAAGAAACTCTGAAGAACATGCTTGCTCCTAAGAGTTCTGATGCTCCGAAAGAGATTCAAGCTGAAGTGCCGAAATGGCTGTATGACTTGGCGGTGGTACAGTACACCGACCATAAGGCTTTGTTTGAAGCCATGCAGGAAGGCGCTCCTTTGGATTTGCGCGTTAATAGCCTTAAGAGTACGCCGGATGAAGTTATTCTGGAATTGGAAGAGCACGGCGTCAAAGCAGAAAAGGGTATATACAGTCCTGACTGCGTCCGTCTCTTTACTAAGCCTGCTCTGACTCAATGGCCTATTTACAAAGAAGGCAAGGTTGACGTGCAGGATGAAGGCAGTCAACTGATTGCTCGCCTGATGCAGCCTAAACGCGGCGAAATGATTTGCGACTTCTGTGCCGGTGCCGGCGGTAAAACGCTGGCTTTGGGCGCCCTTATGAAGAGTTCGGGCCGAATCTATGCTTTTGATGTTAATGAGAAGCGTCTGAACGGTCTTGCTCCGCGTATGAGAAGAGCCGGATTGAGCAATATTTATCCGGTCGTCATTCGCGATGAACATGACAAGCATATCAAACGTCTTTACGGCAAGATGGATCGCGTTCTTGTCGATGCTCCATGCTCTGGAACCGGAACCTACAGAAGGAATCCTGATCTGAAATGGAGATTTGGCGAAGAAGAACTGAACAGAATTAACGATATTCAAAAGTCGGTCTTGCGCAGTGCAGCAAAAATGCTGAAACCGGGCGGTCGTTTGGTTTATTCCACCTGTTCCATTTTGAAGCGGGAGAATCAGGACGTAATTGAAGAGTTCCTGAAAGAGAATGAAGATTTTGAGCTGCTTGATGCTTTTGATATTCTTCAGAAGCAGGGAGTAGAAATCAATCCTTATCAGAAGGAACGCTTCGGAGAATATTTTGTGATGCTTCCGCACTTGAATAAGACTGATGGTTTCTTCGGTGCGGTACTTCAGAAGAAAAGATCAGAAAAGCCAAGCAAACGTTTGACCCAAAATACTCCGGAAAATGCAGAAGCTGAAAAGCCGGTCGAGGTGAAAGCTGAAGAGGCAACAGAGGCTGCGAGGTAGGACAGGAAGGAAGAGCAGGGGCAGCGATTTTGCCTCTTGTTCTCCGGACAACAAAAAACCGAAGCGGAGGCTTCGGTTTTCTGCTAAGAATCTTAGCTGAATTACTTCAACTTAGTTTCTTTGTAGACCACGTGCTTGCGAGCAACAGGGTCGTATTTGCTCATTTCCATTTTGCCACTTTGATTACGTTTGTTCTTAGTGGTTGTATAGAAGTGGCCGGTTCCAGCGCTGGATACCAATTTGATTTTTTCACGAATACCTTTCGCCATGGTGAACTCCTTAGATTAGATTTCGCCGCGGGCGCGAAGGTCCGCTAAAACAGCATCAATGCCGTTCTTGTCAATTGTACGCAGGGCTGCATTGGTCACGCGCAAACGAACCCAGCGGTTTTCGCTTTCAACCCAAAAACGGCGATATTGCAAATTGGGCATGAAGCGACGCTTTGTTTTGTTGTTTGCGTGCGAAACATTGTTGCCGACCATTGGAGCTTTGCCGGTGACTTGACACACTCGTGCCATCGCTAACTCTCCAGAAATAAAATTGTTTAAAACTTACCCTCAGCAAATTCAGAAAGTGAAAAGGCTAGGGACTAAAACACCAAATTATACGTTGTTTTCTTTCACTTTGCATAACTTCGGGAAAAAATTTCTAAAGTCCGGGAGTCCTCGCTCTGCCAGACTCTGGAAACTTTCGGAAATATCATGTTGCAAATGAAACGGTTGTTTTTAGTAAAAGTCTCTTTTGAATAACTTTTTATATTATTTATATTTTCTAAAACAAAGGGACATCATACGGATGTCCCTAGTGAAAGAAGAAAAACTACTTATTGGTTGATTGGTTTGTTTTTAGCAATTAATTTCCCGATATAACGACCTATTGTTAAAGAAGCTCCAATGCTATTACCGCTTAGATAAGAGTCACCGTGGACACCCCCTAAAGCTTCACCCACTGCGTAAAGATGTTTAATTGGTTTGTCATAGACGTCAACAATTTCTAGGGATTCGCCTGGTTTGAGTCCACCAAGGTTTGCCATTGCAACATACTGAGCTTTGAAGCCGTAGAAGGGGCCTTTTTCGAAACCTCCTTTTAGTGCTTTTCTGTCAAACTCTAAATCTTTGCCTGTTTTGACGTAACCATTGTAGTCAGAGATAGTCTTTAGCAAGTTTGCTTTGTTAATGCCTAATTTATCAGCCAATTCCGCAATGGTGTCTGCCTTTTTCGCAAAGATTTTATTTTCTTCAAGTTCTTTATTGAACCGTTCCTGGCTCCACCCAATAACTTGAGTCTTGTCTTTGTCCATGAAGCTCTTTAGTTGGGCCTCAGTTGCTATAACAAATGTTTTGTCGTAGCCTTTGCGTGAGGCTGCAATTCCTGCTGTAGTAGCACCTAGTTCGTCCCGTACAAAACGCTTTCCATCGGGTCCGACAGAAATAGAGCCGTATATATTCATAATGTGGCCACGGAAAATTAATCCACGGCGTTTTTCTTTGTCGACTGGCACCCCATAGCAGTATACCGCTCCATTACCCATGAACTGTGTTTGAGCACCGATCTTCTGAGCCATTCTCAGGCCGTCTCCCTGCGCAGATGGACCGGCACAACTCAAGGCACCTTTAAAGTCCGGCAGATAGTTATCAACTAGTTTTCCATTACTCATAAAACCACCAGTGGCAATGATCACTCCTTTGGTAGTCTTAATGAAAAACGGTTTCTTATCTTTGATACATTCAGCTCCTAGGACTTCGCTTCTATCTTCATTAGTAATGAGCTCTTTGGCGGGGCAAGAGGTAACGATTTGAATTCCTAAAGCATCCGCACGTTTTTTCAGAGCTTCAATGTGACGAGCTCCCGTCTGGGGGACTCCTAGGTCGTGAGTTCTTAAAACACCATAGGCAGGGTTGGGCATAAGGCGGAATGGTAAACCCATTCCACTTAACCAATCGATGGTTTCACCAGAGTGTTCCGCATAAATTTTGACCAGAAGTGGATCATTCTTTTGATGTCCTCCTTTCATGATCTCCTCTGCAAAGACTTTTGCTCCAGGATCTTTAACTCCATTGTCCTTCATAACTCGGGATCCAGATGCGCTGAATTGTCCCATAGAATAAGTTGTTGAGTTTAAGAATAAAGTGGGATTCTTTTCTACAACTATGACTTTGCCTGCTCCGGCTTCTTTTGCTGAAACTGCAGCGGCCATTCCTGCTGCGCCCCCTCCAAGTACAAGCACATCACAAGTATCACTCCATTTTGTGGGTGCTGTGGCAGCTAAGGTTTTTTTTGTTGTTAAAGCAGTGCCAATAAAAACTGCAGATGTTGAAATAAAGCTACGCCTTGAAAGTTGAGACATTTTTTTCTCCTTGGTTAAGTCATTTAACTCAAGAAGTATTCTGAACTTTCCTGTTTTTTTTACCTCACCTCAGCGGGTGAGACAGAGAGTTGATTTTTATCGCTTGTAAGTCAGTAGATATTCTGCAGCTTCACGTCCTGCAATCCGTCCAAAAACAAAGTTTCCTGTCATTTCTGTTCCCGCAACCTTATCCTCTCCATGGAGTCCTCCAACTACTTCACCGCATGCGTAGAGTCCTGGTATAGGTTTTCCGGATTTGGACAAAACCTGAGAGTGATTATTTATCGTGATTCCTCCAAGTGTTGAATGAATACCAAGTTGTTCTTTTCCTACATAATATGGAGGAGGCGGGAGAATTCTGGCATTCTGAGCTATTTCTATTTCATCATCAACTTCCCCTGTCACAGCTCTATTGTATCTATCTATAGTTTTTCGAATTTCTTCTAACTGAACGTTAAGTTCTTGAGCTAATTCTTTATAGTCGTTAACAACTTTCAATAAGCCCGTCAAAAGTTTGTATTCAATATTCTCAGTTTCTTCCCCATGCTGAGGGGTGATAACCCAATAATACTTCTCAGGTATTTTCTGAACAGCTTTTCGGAGCTCCTGCCACGAGCATCCCTCCCTTACAAACCTTTTTCCTCTGGGGTCAACGAAGATATCCCAGCCGGACTCCAAAATCGTTCTTCCTCCGACATTTGGAATGCACTGAATTGAATCCATATGGGATAGAGCAATATTGTGTTTCTCAGCAATTGTGATTGCATCGCCTGTAGCTCCGTCATATAAATTTCCAAGGGGGTTAAAATTAGAAATCATCCCTTCGGTTTGGCCAGGGGCATATTTAGCCAGTAATTCGGCATTAGCTGTAAAACCTCCGGTAGCTATGACCAAAGCTTTTGCTCTAACTTGTTTGAGGAGCTTGCCTTCGGGAGTATTTTGTTCAATCAAAACACTTTCCAGTCTTTCATCTTTTCCGATAATAAAATCTTTAAGAGAGGTCTCCAGATAGATCGGTACATTTTTCTCTTTTAACTTTCTTAGAGGAGCCATAACGTAATCGTATCCGCTCTTTGGATTTAAACTTTTGAAGCCCCGAATATGAGGACAACCATAAATTGCCCCGACTTTTGGTCTCCATTTAACCCCTAACGTTCTCATCCACTCTAGAGCCGAACCGCTTTGTTCCGTTAAGGTTTTCACAAGCTGTGCATTATTGTTCTTACCTATGGCCATTATTTGAGAAAACATTAATTCCGGAGAGTCTTCTATTAATTGCTTTTTCTGTAATTCTGGCCAAACCGCAGCTACCGTTCCAGTACTTGTAATTGTATGGCCTCCGACAATGGGTGCCTTATCAATAACAATCAAATCTCTAATTCCGTTTTCTGCCGCTGATATGGCAGCGCAAAGACCTGCTCCTCCAGTTCCCGCGACAATAAGTGAAACTTCATCAGGTAAATCTGCATGAACGGCCTCTGATCTCTGCTTTTTAATTGGTACCTCTCTCGAGAAGGCAGAGTTAGACAATGAAAATTCAAGTATCGCCGGTGACAGAAATAGTCCATTAAAACTACGACGCTTCATTTCAATTTCATCAATAAATGAGTTAACTCAACAGCTGTCTTTACTCCTAATTTTGCAAAACAGTTCGATCTATGTGTTTTAACGGTGTTCAAAGAGACGTTCAATTTGTCCGCAATGTTTTTGTTCAGTACTCCTTGACTAACTAACAAGGCTACTTCTTTTTCTCTTTCTGTAAGCAATAAAAACTTTTTCTTTATTTCGTCCTCTTCACGGCTTTTTTGCGTGGGAGATAAACTCTTGGCCACAGCTTGAACAATGGATTCTCTAAGAGTATTTGGATCGACAGGTTTTTCCAAAAAAGTCTCGGCCCCTGCGGACATGGCCTGAACCACTTTGGGAATTGTTCCTGTCCCTGAAAGAAAAATTATCGGCAACCTACAACCTCTCTGGCGGAGGACTTTTTGTAATTGGAGGCCATCCATCCCTGGCATTGTGAGATCCACCACCATACAGCCAGGGGAATCCCATGATCCGGCGTGTAAAAACATTTCTGCGCTTGCAAATTCTTTTACTTCCCAATTAAGGGTTCTTAAATAGGCAGCTACACTGGATCTCACTTCTTTGTCATCGTCTACAAGAATTATTCTTATTGAGTTAGTTTTTGTCATTTCTTTGAACCTCGTCAATTGAAGCAACCTCGAAAGTGATGATCACTTTGATGCCTCCAGTATCTATTTTTTTATATACAACGGCAGCATTATTATTTTCCGCAATAGATTTGATCAAAGAAACTCCTAATCCTAATCCTCCTGAAGAGGAAGGAAGGGAGGGCATAGAGGAATTTAAGAGCTGAAGAAAAGAATCATCTAGGATTTTTCCTGCGTTTGTTACGTGAACCTCTACTTTTGGATCTCTTTCTATATTATTGTTTTCAATCCTAATTACCACATCAGAGCCTTTGCCTTCTTGAGTCGATGCTGTAACGGCATTTTTAATCAGATTCAAAAACATTAAACGAATTTCAATATCCGAACAAACGACGTCTGCTTCTGTAAAGAATTCCAATTTAATTGAGGCAGGATTTTCCGCATGGTCATCTTGGAAATCTTGAACGGCTCCTCTAACGATGTCATTTAGTTTGAAAACGCCATGTGGAAGCGCCTCATTTTTTGCATAGTTTCGAACTCTGTCAACAATTGTGGATATTCTTTTCAGTGCATTTTCTTGTGCTTCAATTGAATCGGCACTTTGTTCGTCTTCATTTAAAAGTTCATTTAATCGTAATTTCAGCACTGCCATATGATTAGCGCAAACTGTTAAGGGTTGTTTGAGTTCGTGAGCGACCAAACGAGATAGCCCCGACACAACATTGTTGTGTTCGAGAATGTTGACTCTTTCTCTAGTTTCCATCAGATTTTGATGTAATTTGATTTTTTCTTGGCTCAGGTCTCGAACTTCTTTTGTTTTTTTCTCAACCATCTTCTGCAATCTTCTCTCGTTAAGTAAAAGGAGGCACAGAAGAACGAGACCACTTATGAACCAATTTTTGTAGTTTTTCCATAAACCTCGTATTCCTTGATCTCGAAGATAGGAATATGGTCCTATTTCTAGAGTTTTCAATAGATCATCCAAAGAAGTAAAGTCAGATAGATTAGACCATTCATATCCTTCGACCTCTGGCATTGAGAGAACGGCTTTAGCTGCAATCTTTGCATCTTCCTGGGTACACTTTAGAGTAGCTAGAAGTGTAAGGCCTGGAAATAATTCGGTTGACCTGAGACAAGCAGATTCCGTATTTTTTAATTTTCCCACCGGCTTGAATCTTCCTGCAGGTATAAGTCCGACGCTTTCAGCTTCCTCTAAACGGCAAATATTTATGAATCCAACATCGGCCTTGTCATTTAAAAGTGTGTTTAATACATTAGGTGTATCGTGTTGGAGAAACTTGACCTCTTTAAAGAATTTATAAGGATCTTCAACTCCATTTTCTCTTTTAATTTCTCCGATCACCGCGAGCCAAGCTCCCAAGTCCGTGGGTAATGTTGTTGCAACAATCTTTCCTTTTAAGCTTTTCCAATCCTCAATGTCATTTCTATCTTTCTTGGTAATAGCTAAACCGCCAACGGAAAGACCGTGCTTTTCTGTCTTTCCTGCTTTTGTTTTAACGGCAATCCTTCGTTCTTTTATCTCTGGTTTCGAAAGTGAAAAAGACGGCGGTGCAATTAAAAAATCAAACTTTTCTGATAAACCAGAACTCAGAATCTCGGAATCAGGGGCGTTTTCTACTTCAACTTTTCTAGGAGCAAAAGCCTTTCGTAAGCTTTCCACTGTTGCTAGTGTAAAAGAGGATGAAAGACCAGAATGAAAGTAATCAACTAGACCTATGCGGATAGAACTCTCTCCCCTTGCTAAAAGAGGTAAGGAAAGAAAAAGCACAAGCAAAATTCTCATTTAGAAAATTCTAGAAAAGAGGCACATGATTTAATTTTAAAGAGGAGGGCGGTTTTTGTTTTCGTCTTTTTCTGCAAAATGTTCGCCATGCTATTTCTATGGGGCTTGATTCATTCCATATTTTCTATGGGAAAGATGCTCTGTCAATTTATTTCTAAAGAGAGTAAAGGTTTAGAACGGCTTTAAAAGAAAAAACTAAAAGCTGAAAAGGTCGTCAATTTAAGTGGAATTAGAAGAAAATACCAACAGCACAAGGAAGCTTACTAAAACAAATAAGTGATTAATGAACTTTTCATCGTACGTTTGCTCATTAATGAAGATCGAAAAAGAGTTCACTATTTAAAATTTCTATGCAACTAGATGGAAAAGACTGTCATAAGAAGACATGTTACATACTTACAGTAGCCATAAAAATTTAAGATTACCGTGTCTGGACTAAAATCGAGGATTCACTCGGAGAGACCAATGAAGATAATACTAGCTCAGCCACGCGGATTTTGTGCCGGAGTAGAAAGGGCCATAGAAATTGTTGAAAGAGCACTTGAAGTCCATGGGGCTCCTATTTATGTACGCCATGAGATCGTTCATAACAAATATGTCGTTAATGCTCTAAAGCAAAAGGGCTCGATTTTTGTCAATGAAATTGACGAAGTACCCGATGGCTCCGTTTTAATTTTTTCTGCCCACGGAGTTCCAAAAAAGGTAGCGGAAAAGGCAGCTTCTCGAGATTTAGTTATCTACGATGCCACTTGTCCCTTAGTAAGAAAGGTTCATGCAGAAGTCTCAAAAATGCATAAAGCCGGTTATGAAATCATTATGATCGGCCACGTTGGCCATCCGGAAGTGGAAGGAACCGTAGGTCAGGTTGATCAACATGTCGAAGTAGTGGAATCAGCCGAACAAGTCGAAAACCTTCAACTCAAGAATCCTGAGAAAGTTGCCTATGTCAGTCAGACTACTATTTCCTGCGACGATTCTAAAGTTGTTATTAATGCGTTGAAGAGGAAATATCCAAAGGTGCTAGAGCCCAAGAAAGCGGATATATGCTATGCCACTCAGAACCGTCAAGATGCCGTAAAAGAACTGGCTAAGCGTTCTGATCTGATTTTAGTTGTAGGAAGCAAAACAAGTTCGAACTCCAATCGCTTGCGTGAAGTAGCCGAAGGGGTAGGCACCAAGGCTTATTTGCTTGATGACGCTTCTGAGATTGATCCGGGTTGGCTTAAAGGTGTAGAAAGTATCGGAATTACAGCCGGTGCAAGTGCTCCGGAGATTTTGGTTGAAGAAATTATTGAAAGACTCAAAGAATTTGAACCTTGTGAAGTAATCGCAATGGAAGGCGTAGAGGAGAACGTAGAATTCCCGCTTCCCAAAGGCCTATGGAAAAAAGATCTTGAGGAAGCAAAATCTCAAAATAAGGTGTAATTTGGCGTAAAAGAAGCGAAAAGGAATAAGTTCACGGTTTAAAAAACATTCTCCAAATCAAGAGTTCAACATGACTAAAAAGAAAACAGTTTCTGAGACTCCTGCTACGGCTTGGCTTAAAGCAAAGAAAGTTCCTTATGAAGAAGGTATTTACGAATACGTCGAACATGGCGGCACTAGCCAAGCGGCACAATGTTTCGGAGTAGATGAGCATAATGTCGTCAAGACCTTAATCATGCAGGATGAACACGAAAAACCGTTAGTAGTTTTGATGCATGGAGACTGTGAAGTCTCGACAAAGAATCTAGCTCGAGAAATCGGTAAAAAGCATATTCAGCCCTGCAAACCCGAAGTTGCCCAAAGAAATTCCGGTTACCAGGTCGGAGGAACCTCTCCCTTCGGAACGAAGAAGAATATGCCGATCTATGTAGAGGAAAGCATTCTCAGCTTGCCCTTCATTTACATCAACGGCGGCAGAAGAGGATTCAACGTCAAACTCGATCCGAAGATTTTGGTGGATGCTTTAGGCGCAACGCCGGTCAATTGCGCCAATCCGAAGTAATCATTGGAAACCTTCAAGCTGCCACTTCGGTTTAATTGAGAAGCCCTCCTTCGGGAGGGTTTTGATGTTTTGAAGATGACTTGCGGCTGCAGCTGCAATCATGGCGCCGTTATCCGTGCATAAAGCCAGAGGAGGAAAGTAGACCTTAACGCCGATTTTCTTACAGGCTTTAATTAATCCTTCGCGCAGTTGTTTGTTTGCACTGACGCCGCCCGCAACGACTAAAGACTTATAGCCGGTTTTCTTAAGAGCTTTAACGGTTTTCTTGACGAGAACTTCAGTGACGGAATCAACAAAAGCTCTGGCAAGGTCATTTTTAAAGGATTGAGCTGATGGATCTTCAGCCAATCTAATGGTATTCATGACTGCGGTTTTTAAGCCGGAAAAACTGAAATCAAGGTTGTCGGCATGAAGCAGGGGTCGCGGAAGGTTAATGGCACCCGGAGTCCCTTGTTCCGCAAAGCGAGACACGGCTGGGCCTCCCGGATAGCATTCTCCAAGCGCCTGAGCGGTTTTATCGAATGCCTCCCCGACGGCATCATCTAATGTTTCGCCAAGCAGTTCATATTTACCGGGAGAAGCAACCTTCATAATTTGGGTGTGTCCTCCCGAGACGAGCAGGGCAATAAATGGGAATTTAAGATCTTCTCCGGCGAGCAGACAAGAGTAAAGATGCCCTTCCATATGGTGGACCCCGATGACGGGGATGTTTAACGCCAAACCGATAGCATAACCTACGGAGGTTCCCACCAAAAGAGCACCCGCAAGTCCCGGTCCTTCGGTTACCGCGACTGCGTCAATATCTTTTTTGGAGATGTTAGCTTCGGCAAGAACTTGATCAAGCAAAGGAATGATTCGTCTGATATGGTCACGGCTGGCGAGTTCGGGAACGACACCTCCATAGAGTTTGTGCATATCAATTTGTGAGTGAAGAGCTGCGCCGAGCAGTCCTTTTTCGGAATCATAAAGCGCTACCCCGGTTTCATCACAGCTGGATTCAATTCCTAAAATAATCATGTTTTTGCCTTATAAGAAGAGAGTCAATTCTAATCTTCTAAGAAAGTCCAAGGAACAGAATAATCTCAAAAGGTGAATTTCTTCTTCGTTACATAAAAAATACATATTCTCAAAAGAATCAAAGGAAAAAATTCTGAATTTGGATTACAATTGCAAACTTTCGAGTCATATAGAAGTCAGTTTGAATTTCTATAGTTGACTCAAACAAGTACACTTTTTAGTTAATTAATTTTAGTTTAGGTGCTAGATGCCCACTATTCGCGTTAAAGAAAACGAACCGTTTGAAGTTGCTCTCCGCCGCTTCAAGCGCACTATTGAAAAGAGCGGCTTGCTCACAGAGCTCCGCGCCCGTGAGTTTTATGAAAAGCCAACTGCAGAACGCAAGCGCAAAAAAGCCGCTGCTATCAAGCGTCACTACAAGCGTCTCCGCAGCATGATGCTTCCTAAGAAGCTTTACTAATCTTTTTTCGCAGATCTACGATGAGTTTAAAAGATCAAATTACAGCTGATATGAAAGCTGCTATGCGTGCTCATGAAGCAGCACGTCTTAGTACGATCCGTCTTCTGATGGCTGCTATTAAGCAGAAAGAAGTTGACGAACGCATCGTTGCTGATGATGCAGCTATCCAACAAATTATCGCTAAACTTATCAAACAAAGACGTGATTCTGTTGAGCAATACAGAGCCGGCGGCAGAGATGATTTGGCAGATAAGGAAGCCTTTGAGATTGAAGTTTTAAGTGCTTATCTTCCTAAGCAGATGAGCGATGAAGAGATCGCTGCTGTTGTTGATGAAGTGCTCAAAGAAAACGGACTCAGCGGTATGGCTGCCATGGGAAAGGCAATTGGCTTAATTAAACCTAAAGTAGCTGGAAAAGCTGATATGGGTAAAGTAAGCGCTTTAGTCAAAGCGAAATTAGCTCAGTAGTTTCTTTCTTACACCTATACAAGCCTCGTTGGGTAACGCCTTCGAGGCTTTTCTTTCAGAGGACGCACCGTGTTCATTGCTCAATCGTTTATAAAAGATTTGCTTGAAAGAGTAGATATCTTTGATACGATTAATCGCCGAATTACTCTCAAAGTAAAAGGCGAGAACGGATGGGCATGCTGTCCTTTTCATAACGAAAAAACCTCCAGCTTTTCCGTCAGCAGGCAGAAACAGTTCTATCACTGCTTCGGTTGCGGAGAACACGGGAATGCAATTTCATTCCTGATGAAGTACGAGGGCTTGGACTTTACCTCGGCCGTTGAGAAACTTGCTCAAGAAAACGGTTTGCAAGTCCGCTATGAAGGTAATCCGGTAAAGAGAAATCCGGAAGCTCCTCGCTTAGTGGATCTCATGGGTAAAGCTCAAGAGTATTACCGCTCGAAGCTTCAAACCAACCCATCAGCTCTTAAATACATAACTGACCGCGGATTGACGGCGGAAACTATTGAAAAATTCGGAATTGGATTTGCTCCTGACAACTGGCGCAATCTTTCGGAAATCTTTGGCTCGGCCAATACTAAATATTTAATCGAAGCAGGTCTGCAAAGAGAAGGAAAGAACGGCAACGAACCGTACGATTTTTTCCGTAATCGGCTGATGTTCCCGATCCGCAATGTGCGGGGACAAGTTATTGCTTTCAGTGCCCGTACCATGACGGGCGAAGAGCCGAAGTACATCAATACCGGTGAGACTCCTATTTTTAAAAAAGGAAGTGAAGTTTTTGGTCTGTACGAGGCTCAGCGCTTTATTCGAGAAAAGAATCGTGCGATTGTGGTTGAGGGCCAAATGGACGTCATTCAACTTTCTCAGGCCGGATTCAAAGAAGCTTGTGCTCCACTTGGAACGGCTATTCGCTCGGAGCATGTCGAAAGACTGCTGAAGGTAACGGATCATATTATTTTTTCTTTTGACGGCGATAATGCCGGAAGAAAGGCGGCCCGAAGAGCAATGGAACTGACTCTGCCTTTACTTAAAGAAGCGCAGAAAGCGTCCTTTTTGTTTCTTCCCGAAGGAGAGGATCCGGACAGCTATGTCAAAAATTACGGGGCTCCCGAATTTGAGAAATTGCTTTCTCAGGCCCAGCCGTTATCGTCGTATCTAATTGATAACCTCTCCGAGGGGCTTGATCTGAAAGTTCCGGAAGATAAGAGTGAGTTTTTATCGGCAGCCGCGCCCCTGGTTCGTTCGATATCTAATTCTTTGTACCGCAGTGCGGTTCTGAGTAATATCGCCAAGGCCGCGGGCGTCAATGATGTACGAGTTCTTGCTGCACAGCTGGGAGTTTCTTTGCCTGCGGCAGCTGCGGCCCCGGAAAGAAGGTTTCGAGGAGGAGGTTTCCAGCCTTGGATTCCTCAAAATGCAGCCCACTCGAACTACGGATTTCAAAAAAGAAGAGTAGCGCCGGAAAAGAACCGTCTTCTGAGAACGGTACTGAGAAATTTTGTTCTCTTTCCTCAGCTGGCAGTGCTTTATGAAAAAGCAGCGACAGAATTGTTTTCTACTATAGAAAATGAGACGGCTCAAACCATTCTCAGTCTCATAGCGATTATTTTCAAGGAGAGCGAAGACGGCTATTCAATTCAAAACTCTTTGATTTCAATCCCGGATCCGTTATCTCCTCAATTTGAAGAGACGGTTGAAGCCGCAAGATCTTTGATTCTGACGATTGTTTCGCTGGAAGAAGGCAAAGAAATGATTCAGGAAGAATTAATCCGCGGAAGAGATTTGGGCACCAATTATTTTGCGGCTGAAAAAGAGACTCAAACAATATTTTATAAATTTGAGTTAGAACACATAGAGGAAGAAAAGAAGAACTTGCTCTCCGGGGAATTGACGGAAGAGGATAAGGATCTTTTGAGGGTTTATCAAAACAAAGCCAAGCTTCTTAAAGCGCAAATCCAAGATTTAACGAAAAAGATCAGCAAGGATTTGCAATAGTAGAAATATTTTGTTACTAAATGAATTCTTGTTTGTGATATAATTAGAAGTTTCAGAGGTAATCTCTGAGTATTGTCGCCCAGGAGATCGCGAAAGATCGGAGGCATTTTAACCCTTAAGGAAGTTCTTGAGCAAAGCAGTAAAGGCCGAGAAAGGCAGCAGGTATGCGTATTAGCTTTGACAAAGAATGGAATTAAGGTATTGCTGCAAGTGTTCGTTTAGAAAAGAAACTTGTTATGCAAAGACAATTAGTCAAATTGAAGGTGAAAGAATGGCGACTGCCAAAAAATCTACTTCTACTAAATCAACTACAACAAAATCAACTACAACAAAAGCAGCTGAAGACAACGCAGAGAAAGTTGAGGCTGCAAAGGCCGTAAAAACCGCAGCAGCTGCAGAAACTAAACCTAAAAGAAGAACCACTAAAAAAGCCGTTAAGGAAGAAGAGACCGCAGCAGCAGTTGAAGCAACACCAGCTAAGTCTACCCGTAAGAGAGCAGTAAAAACTGCTGAAGCCGAAACTACAACAGCACCTGAGACAGCTGCAGAAGCAGCTCCAAAGAAGACTCGCGGCCGCAAGCCGGCAGTAAAGACAGCTGAGGCAGCTCCTGCAGAAGCAGCCGAGAAGAAGTCCACACGCGGACGCAAGAAAGCTGTTAAGGAGGAATCGCCTGCAGAGGATGTTGAAGCCGCTGAAGAGCCGGTAGTTAAAAAATCCACACGGGGCAGAAAGCCGAAAGCTGATTCTGCCAAAGCTTCTAAGACATCAAGAGCTTCCAAATCCAACGAAGACGATTTAGTTGGAGAAGCCGATGATGACGCCTATGATGAAGAGGTTGCGATTGCAGAAGCTTACGTGCCTCCAACATCACGCCGCGGCCGTGGAAAAGGTGCAAAAGACAAAGCCATGAAAGAGGCTATTTCCAGAAGCTTCAGTCATCATGACGAAGACAGTAAGGAAAACAGACTCAACAAGCTTCGTGCACTTATCCGCATGGGTAAAGAAAGAGGTTATTTGACTTACTCTGAAGTCAATGACCACATGCCGGAAAATATTGTTGAACCGGAACAGATTGACCAGATTGTTTCCACTCTGGCTGACTTGGGTATTCAGGTTTACGAACAGGCACCGACTGCTGATGATTTGTTGATCGGAGATTCTGTTCCGACAGCAACGGACGATGCTGCTGAAGAAGAAGCAGAAGCTGCATTGGCTACCGTTGACCCGGAATTCGGCAGAACAACTGACCCGGTCCGTCTCTACATGAGAGAAATGGGTTCCGTTGAATTGCTGACTCGTGAGGGCGAAATTGAAATCGCAAAGAGAATTGAGGATGGTCTCAAGCACATGGTTCATGCGATTTCCGGCTGCCCGACTACCATTGCGGAAATTCTTGAAATCGGACAAAAGGTTCGTGACGGTCAGATTCAGATTGACGAGATCGTAGACGGTTTGGTTGACGGTCTTGATGATGAAGTAATCAATCAGCCTGAAGACGATGACGAAAGTACCGATATCGGTGCTTCCGGTATGACTGCAGGTCAGCTTGACGAACTCAAGACACGAGTTCTCGAAAAGCTGGACCACTGCACCGCTTTGTATGAGAAGCTTAAAGAAGCCTATCAGAAAGACGGATATCGCTCCGAAGCTTACATCAAAGCTCAGAATGAAATCCAGGAAGAACTTCTTACCTTACGTTTTACAGCCAACACCGTTGAGCGTTTGTGCACTCTTCTGAAGACACAGGTTGAAGGGGTAAGGAAGGTTGAATCTCGTATTTACGACATCATGGTTAACAGAGCCAAGATGCCGAGAGACTACTTCCTTGACAACTTCTTCAGCAAAGAAACTCAGTTGGAATGGACGACCGCGGAAGCCAATTCCGGTAAGCCTTATGCTTCAGTGCTGCAGCGCAATCTTCCGGAAATCCAGCAGCTGCAGTCTCAGCTGGCTACCGTTCAGAACCAAGTTACCCTTCCTTTGAAGGATCTCAAGGATGTCTACAATCAAATGGCCACCGGCGAAGCAAAAGCCAGAAAGGCCAAGAGAGAGATGACAGAAGCTAACCTTAGATTGGTTATTTCTATTGCTAAGAAGTACACCAATAGAGGTCTTCAGTTCTTGGACTTGATTCAGGAAGGCAACGTCGGTTTGATGAAGGCTGTGGACAAGTTCGAATACCGCCGCGGATATAAGTTCTCTACCTATGCCACATGGTGGATTCGCCAGGCTATTACACGTTCCATCGCCGATCAGGCTAGAACCATTCGTATTCCTGTTCATATGATTGAGACCATCAACAAGATGAACAGAATTTCCCGCCAGATTCTGCAGGAAACCGGGGTTGAGCCGGATCCGTCAGTACTGGCTGAGAAGATGGATATGCCGGAAGATAAGATCCGCAAGATCCTTAAGATCGCCAAGGAACCAATTTCTATGGAAACTCCGATTGGTGATGACGAGGATTCACATCTTGGCGATTTCATTGAAGACGTTGGAACTGTTGCACCTGCCGAAGCAGCTCAGCATTCCAGCCTTCAGGAAATCACCAAAGAGGTTTTGGATTCTTTGACTCCGAGAGAAGCCAAGGTTTTGAGAATGCGTTTCGGTATTGAAATGAATACTGACCACACTCTCGAAGAAGTCGGCAGACAGTTTGACGTTACTCGTGAAAGAATTCGTCAGATTGAAGCTAAAGCACTTCGCAAGCTTCGTCACCCAAGCCGCGCTGAAAAGCTCAAGAGCTTCTTAGAAGGCGGCAGTGATTCATAATCATTGTTCTTAAATACAAAAAACCGAGACATCAAACTCTCGGTTTTTTGTTGCCGGCGGTTCGAGTATTACTTAGGCAGTCAAGAAGAGGAGGTCGAATTTTTCTGACAGACAGGTCGGAAAGATTCACTCAAATGTTACCCATAGTCAGTCCATCAGTCAGAATGTTGGATTTGAATGAATCGGTGACTTCTGATAAAATTCACGCTCTTTCGAGAAAAGATCAACTTTTCTCAGGCCCCATAGCTCAGTTGGTTAGAGCAGTCGACTCATAATCGATTGGTCACTGGTTCAAGTCCAGTTGGGGCCACCACTCTCCCACTTTTCTCCATTCATCATCACTCCTGAATATCACTCAGTAGAAAAGGCAATAAGAAAAAAAGTCGTAAATTTTGTGAGAATCTCGGTTTCGATCTACTTCTTTTCTGTATATCCGACTTCTTTGAGCCAATTTGAAATGAGCCTGGGAGCTGACGATGTTTGAGAGGAGTGGATCCACAAACTGCGTGGAAGAAAGTCACCTTTTGGAATCAGTCGGTGAGCATCGCGTTCAACTCCGGATATTCCGCTGCTGGCACTCGAGACAATAAGTCCCAACTTTTTTCCTTCCAACTCATTGGCATTGTTATATAAAAAAGTTTGCATAGGCGCTGCCATCTGACTCCATCAGAGAGGCGTTCCTATAATGATGAATTCATAGGAAGAAAAATCTATTTTTGTAGGTTCAATGGGAGGATAGGATTTTGAATCATTTGGATTTCGACGAATTCTATCGATTAAATCACTTCCGAGTGAATAGTTATTGGCGGCATAATTAAGTCCTTTTTGCATTGGTTCGACCTTAACCAGATCAGCTCCTGTTTCAGCCTTAACAGTTTCGGCAATCTTTTCAATATTTCCGCTGAAACTATAGAAGATCATCAAAGTTTTGGCTTCGGCATAAGAGACAGCCGTACTTAAACCTAACAATGCGGTAATTAATAATTTTTTCATAGATTAATCTCACAGTCATAAGAGTAAAAAAATTAGATTTCTTTAACGAGATATTTTCTGTTTCCTGCTCCAATTGAAGATAAGTATTCCAGCTGGAGGAATCCTCTGTCGATTTTGACTTTTGTTGAGTACCGGTCATATTTTTCCGGTTCTAGCCCGTAAATGAGATCGACAGCTGCCTGATCTGCCGCCAGAAGGTCTAATGAACCAACTATGCCAAGAGAGCCGTTGTTGACCTTTGTTCCTTCCAGAGGTTGTACTGAAATGTCGGATAACACATTGATGAAAAGAAGACGGTTCCCCATCGCATCATGAATGCCTTTGGAGGCATCCGCTAACCTCCTAAAAAAGCCCGGATCGCGCTGAACGCTATGACTGTGAACTTGAGTCTTTCCTTCTCCGCTTGCAAGACCAATACCTACGTTCTTGCATGCTCCGGAGAATCCGGCGAAGCTAGGAATCCTAAAGTTAGCCGTGACGGCTACGCAACCGTATTCTTTCAAAAGTGCTGTTGGAACTGAGATCTCTTTCAGCTCTTTACCGCCATCAATTGGAACGAAAGTAAATTCACTGTTACGGTCAAGGATATCAAGCTGAGTAGGAGATATGCCTTGGGAAGTAATGGCTCGAATATTTCCAGGGGTATTGCCTCTTCCCGACGGATAAAGAGAAGCATAGTTGCACTCTACGAACTTACTGTTAGGAATATGCTTTTGGAGCGCTTTCCATAGTTCTCGATTATTGTCGACATCATCACCGTGAAGCTTGATTCCTGTAAGGCCCCCACGGTCAGGAATTCCGGCATCCTTTCTTAATCGGTCATAAATGTCGATGAAGTTGTTTGAGCTGACATTTTTTGCAAAGTACACAACAGGCAAGTCTTGAGTATTTGAATGTGAAGTATCTGCGGCAAATACTGACCTTTCTAAGATAGGGAGAGTGCAAGTGGCTAAGAGTAAAGTTCTACGCGATATTCCCTGGTTTTCTTTCATGACATTCGTCCTTCCAAAATGATTTAGCCTCAAGGAAATGAAAAAGGTTGCGTCTCTTCTATTCAAAAGTTGAAGATTTTCCTAACGAGGATAGTGAAACAGTAGGCAGCTGAAGGAAGGATTGCTGAATTACCGTTTTATCTCCAAACTGAATTCAAATCATTTGAAAGAAGATGAAATCTTCAGTCCTTGTTTGGACTTATCTTATGGAACCGTGAGAAAAATATCCAATGATTTGTTTTCATAAGCATTCATACCTAAAACGCATAAATAACTGTCCTAGCAGAAGGCTAAAGGACGAGCTTGTTTTGAGCTTGAAAGAACTTTCGCTTACACACTTTCTTGATTCCTTGATTTCATGAGCAGTAACCTTAATTAGAAGAGCCGTCAGAGCCGTTTCCTTTGTTCAACTAAATATCCAATTCTGCTAAAATTTTTAGATTGTCTGCCTTTATAAGACACCTATAAATTTGGAAAAATCAATGTCAGAATTAACTAAATTTCCCGGAGCTTTTACAGCCCCTATTCAAAGTGAAAATGGTCCTATCTACGTATTAGGCCACAAGAACCCCGATACAGATTCAATCGTCGGTGCAATTGCTGCTGCTAATCTTTACAAAGGCAGAGGCTATGATGTCAAGCCGGTTGCTCAAGGAAAACCAGCTCCTGAAACAGCTTTCGTATTAGAAAAGTTTAATTTAGAAGCTCCTGAAGTTATTTCCAGCGTTGCAGGCAAAGATTTCTTCTTGGTTGACTACGCAGACCTCAAACAAGCTCCTGAAGACTTCAAAGAAGGAAGACTTCTTGGAATCGTTGACCATCATAAACTTGGTGATGTAAGTTCCGATTCTCCTTTGGAATGCTGGATTTGGCCGGTTGGATCATCCAACACTATCCTCAAAGTCATGCATGACTTCTATGGAGTTGAGCTTCCAAAGAACATCGCCGGTGCAATGTTGTGCGCCATTCTTTCCGATACTTTGATTTTTAACAGCCCGACAGCTACTCCATTGGACAAAAAAGTTGTTGAAGAGTTGGCTAAGATTGCTGAAGTTGAAGATATTGAAGCTCTTGGCATGGAAATGTTCAAGGCAAAGAGCAATCTCAATGACACTCCAAAGGCACTTCTTAACCGCGATTTCAAAGATTTCGAAATGGGTGAAAAGAAGATTGGCATCGGTCAGTTGGAACTCATTGCTGAAGATATGGTTACTCCTGAACTTAAAGCTAAACTCATTGAAGAAATGGACAAGGCTAAAGAAGAAGGAAGAGATGACGTTGTTTTGGTCATCACTGACATTCTCAAGAAAGGTTCCAGATTAATGGTTGTCGGACCTGACGCTGCTTCCATCGCAGAAACTTTAGGCGCAGATGCTGATATGTGGATGGATGGTGTTTTGAGCCGTAAGAAACAGATTGTTCCACCATTGCAGAAAAAATTCGCTTAATCATTTCTAGCTTAAGGCCTGCCTCCGTGCAGGTCTTTTTCGAAGAGCGGAAATGTTGTCAATCTTCGAAAAAGATTAAGCAGTAGTTAAAATCGGTTGGCTAGACTTGGTCAACTTTGATAGAGAAAAGAAATATGACTTCAAAAAAATGCGTTATTGCTACTAGAGAGAGCCCATTGGCTCTTTGGCAGACCAAGTTTGTTCAATCACTCCTCAAAGAAAAATATCCTGATCTGGATGTTGAATTATTAGGCATCACCACAAAAGGAGACAAAATCCTCGATGTGACACTTTCCAAGATCGGAGGCAAAGGTCTCTTTGTTAAAGAACTTGAAGTCGCAATGCTTGAGAAAAAGGCAGATCTTGCCGTTCATAGTTTGAAAGACGTACCGATGGTACTTCCGGAAGAATTTGAACTCGGAGCCGTTCTTAAAAGGGAAGATCCGAGAGATGCATTTGTTTCCTCGAAATATAACAGCCTTGAAGAGATGCCTTACAACGCCGTTGTCGGCACAGCCAGTTTGAGAAGAGAGCTGATACTTCGTGCTAGATTTCCTCACTTGAAAGTTAAAACTATCAGAGGAAATGTGGGCACTAGACTTGCCAAACTTGATAACGGCGAATTTGATGCTCTTGTTATGGCAACGGCAGGTCTCAAGCGCCTTGGCATGACTGACAGAATTAAGACAATTATTCCTGCTCCATTGTCTTTACCTTCTCCCGGACAAGGTGCTATCGGCATTGAAATCCGAAAAGGGGATAAGGAAACTGCTGAATTGATATCCTTCCTTAACAACGAAGAAACACGTCTTTGCACCAGAGCTGAGAGAGAAGTTTCTCGCGCCTTGGGCGGTTCTTGCCAGGTTCCTTTGGCTGCCTATGCAACAATCGATGGAGACCAAATGCACCTACGCGCTTTGGTGGGCAATCACAAGACCGGAGAACACATAAAGGCCGATGTCTTCGGTCCGGCAAATGAACCGGAAAAGAATGCTCAGAAAGCACTGCGCATCCTTAGAGAAAATGGTGCTGAAGAACTTTTGAAAGAAGTTTTAGAAGAAAAATAAAATTGTTTTTTCCTTCTCGATTGATAGAAGGAAGAAAAGTTCTTTCCTGTTCTAAAGAATTGAGAACATTTCAGTTTCCAAGTTCTGAACTTGCCTGAGCTGTTCTCAAAGTTTTCTAAAGTCGGCTTTTCTGTATGCTTTCTCTCCAAGGAAGTTCCGTTGTGTATTAAAAGCAGGCAGAGCGCTGAAACAGGATCAGCATTCCGATACCGAAAGACAAGCTGACCTAGATCCTCGATTATCCGATTGACTTAGAAGTTGTTTTGGGAGATTCTCGATGAAGAAAGTTATTTTGACTAAACCTGGAAATGCTTCAAAAGAGATTTCTAAACAGCTGGAAAAGGCTGGTTTGCCAAAAGATGCGCTATTAGTTTGGCCTGCTTTTTCTTTTCGTAAGCCTGACGCTCCTGACACGAAAACTATTCTCAAAGAGGCAGACTTAGGAGCTGTCCTTGTCGTCGTTAGTCCGACGGCGGCTCAATTCCTGTATGACCAACTTCCAAATTTGCCTAAGGATTCTCAATTTGCGGCTGTTGGAGAGCCCACAGCTAAGAAAATCGAAGCACTTTATAAACCTATTAAACCCGTAATTTTTCCGTCTGGAAGCGTCGACGTGAGCGGCAGTGAAAGGCTGTTCGAAGTATTCGAGGCTATGGGTTTGCCTGAAAGGGTCGTGATAGTTCGGGGACAAACCGGCCGAGAATATCTCTACGAAGCTTTACAGAAAAGAGGAGTCTCAGTAAGTAAGGCGGTTATTTATGAACGGGTTCCTTTTCAACTTTCAGTCTCGGAAAAAGCAAAAGTTTCTCCATCGGATGCTCTTATTGTTTTGGTTACCAGTACGGATGCAGTCAATCATTTATGGGAAAACTTGGGACAAGAATTTGTGGACTCTTTAAAAAAGGCAGTCTATTTTACAATTCACCATCGGATTGCCGAACGCCTTAAGAGCCTGGGTGCTGAGAAAATCACGATTTATGATTCAGCTAAAGATAATATTGTTCAGCTTATTGCAGATACAGCTTCTTGAAAGATTCCAACTAAAAAATCCTGAGAAGAAGGCTCAGTCTCTAAAATAAACGGATATTCTTTTGGATAAGAAAAGATGAAAACTTCCATTGCATTGTTTCAAATGAACTCCGTCTTGGGAGACTTTGAAGGAAATAAAAACAAAATTCTTAGTTTTTGTCTATCGCATAAAGACTGCGATATCGTTGTAACCCCAGAGTTATCGTTATGCGGCTATCCTCCGGAAGATCTCATTTTCCATAAGAGCTTTCTCCTTTCTTGTTTTGAGACAGCTCAACAATTAGTGGAGAGCTCAAAAGAATTTCCGAATATTCATCTTTTAGTTGGTCTTCCGGTTCAGGAAGGAGAAAAAATCTTCAATGAAGCTTTCCTCATCAAGAACGGACAATTATTAGGCTGCTATAAAAAACGCAATTTACCTAACTACGGTGTTTTTGACGAAAGAAGATACTTTACCGCAGGAAAAAACAGCGAACCTCTCGTGTTTGATGTAAATGGAACCAGGTTCGGAGTCAATATCTGTGAAGATATTTGGCATGCGGAAGCTCCGGCGTTGGCAAAGAAAGGCGGAAGTGAAGTCCTTTTGATCCTCAATGCTTCTCCGTTTGAGAAATACAAAAGGGAGCAAAGAATTGAATGCGTAGAAAAGAATGTCTGCGCTCAAGGGATGGATGCCGTATATGTCAATGCATGCGGTGCCCAGGATGAAATTATCTTCGACGGTTTCTCCTTTACCCGTGCCAAAGACGGTAAGGGCAGAGAAATGTCCGGCTTTGAAGCGTCCTCTATGCTTGCGGAAGCCGAGCACGGAGGACTCTTAGAAACCTCCTCCTTTGAGATTTCTCAAGGAATCGCTGATCTGTATTCCGGCTTGGTCTTGAGCTTTAAATCTTATATAGAGAATAACTCCTTCAAGGGTGTTGTTTTAGGGCTGTCAGGAGGAATTGACTCGGCTTTGGTCCTGAAAATTGCGGTAGATGCGGTTGGTGCCGATAAGGTTGAAGCCGTAATGATGCCGTCCAAATTTACTTCGGATATGAGCAAGACGGATGCCGCTGAATTAGCTTCCCGCTTAGGAGTTAAGTACTCCGTTATTTCCGTCGAACCAATGTACTTGGCTTTTGAAAACGCTCTAAAAGAGGAGTTCAAGGGATACGGCAGAGACTTGACCGAAGAGAACCTTCAAGCTCGTATTAGAGCCGTTATTTTAATGGCCATCTCAAATAAAAAAGGTTTAATGCTTGCTTCAACGGGCAATAAGAGTGAAATGGCCGTAGGATACTCAACACTATATGGTGATTTGGCAGGCGGCTTCTCCGTGATTAAAGACGTCTACAAAACGGAGGTCTATGCCATTTGCCATTGGATCAATAAGGTTTCTCCGAACCCGGTATTTCCCGAGAACATTCTTACGAGAGCCCCTTCGGCTGAACTCAGAGAAAACCAAAAGGATCAAGATAGTCTTCCCGATTATCCGACATTAGATGCGGTTTTAAAGCTTTATCTGGAAGAGAAGAAGGCTCTTCAGGAGATCGTTCAGCAAGGATTTGAAGAAGAAACCGTTAAAAAGATTATTAGGATGGTGAAAAGAGCCGAATATAAGCGTCGTCAAGGCCCAATTGGTCCTAAAATGACAGGTATGGCTTTTGGGAGAGATTGGAGATATCCCATCACCAATAAATATGAAGAATAACTTTAGAAATCAAATAGGAGTCCACAGTGAAACAGGTAGTAGCCATTATTAAGCCTTTTAAACTTGATGAAGTACGTGAAAGCCTTGCAGAGATTGGCGTTCAAGGGATGACAGTATCGGAAGTTAAAGGTTTCGGAAGACAAAAAGGTCATACTGAGCTTTACCGCGGTGCAGAATACGTAGTTGATTTCCTTCCAAAAATGAAGATTGAGTGCGTAGTGGATGACGCTCTTGTGGATTTAGCTATTGACGCTATTATGAAGGCCGCCCGTACAAACAAGATTGGCGACGGCAAGATTTTTGTGATGCCGGTTGAAGAAGTTATCCGCATCAGAACAGGCGAAACAGGAAACGCCGCTATCTAAAAGAAAAAGTCCGCATCTCGCGGACTTTTCAATATCTTTCACGAATTAAGGTGCGGACAGCAAGACAAGCAGCGCACCTTCACCTCCGTCATGTTCAGGGGCTTGCACAAAAGCCAAAACCTCTTTTTTCTGAACGAGCCAGACGGGAACTTTCTCTTTCAAGACAGGTTTTCTTCCAACAGAACCGAAGCCTTTTCCATGAATGATCCGAACGGCTCGATGGCCGGCCTTTCTTTGCTCATTCAGAAATAAAACTAAAAGCTGTTTGGCCTCATCCGAGGTATAGCCATGAAGGTCAAGAGAACCTTTTATGGACCATTTGCCTTGGTGAAGAAGCTTCGGGACATTCGGAGCCACGCCTTTCTGGTAATAAGAAATCCGATCGTCGCTGGCTAAAAGATGTTCAATACCGATTTGATCTGACAAAGAGTCTTCAAGCACTGCCTGATTATCCTTGTGAGTCTGTAAAGGTAAAGGAGCAGGCTTCGGACGATTAATGTCTGCTAAGTTTTTAGCGTAAGTCTGTTTGGAAACACCTAACTTTGACATTTCCTTTTCAAAGAACACTTGCTGTGCATGGCGTTCTTTCTTACGTTTTTCTTCTTCGAGACGCAGCCGTTCTCTTTCTTCAGCCTGCTTCTTCAATTCGTCCTTCAGTGAAAGAAGGGACGATAGATCTTTACCTTTCATCGTTGTTTTATGCCTTTCCGTTAGATTCCAGGAAGTTTAAGGCATCAAGGGCAGCCATGCAGCCGGAAGCTGCGGAAGTAATAGCCTGTCTGTATGTCTGGTCTTGCACGTCGCCGGCAGCAAAGACGCCAGGAACGCTAGTGGCCTGAGAAGTCTTAGTAGCAGTGCCCTTAGTAACGATGTAGCCGTTTTGAAGTTCTAATTGGCCTTCGAACAAGTCAGTGTTTGGTTTATGACCGATGGCGATAAAGACACCCATAACCGGAATATCTTCAGTCTGGCCGGTCTGAACATTCTTGATGCGGACGGCAGTAACTCCTGTAGCATCGCCCAAAATTTCATCGAGAGTGCAGAACTCGTGGAGGACGATCTTGCCTTCAGCGGCTACTTTCTTCAATCTGTCGACCATGATCGGTTCGGCACGATACTTATCGCGGCGGTGGATCATGTGAACCTTGGAAGCGATACCGGACAAATAAATGGCTTCTTTAATAGCAGAGTCGCCGCCTCCGACAATAGCAACTTCCTGGTTTTTGTAGAAGAAGCCATCGCATGTTGCGCAAGCAGAAACGCCTTTGCCTTTGAAAGTTTCTTCGCTTGGAAGACCTAAGTATTTAGCGCTGGCGCCGGTTGCAATAATGAGGGCGTCGCAAGTGTAATCACCATTATTGCCGGATAAACGGATCGGAGTTTCGTTGAGGTGAGCAGTGTGAATTTCATCAAAAACAATCTTTGTTTCAAATCTTTCTGCTTGCTCAAGCATTCTTTGCATGAGGGCCGGTCCCATAACTCCTGCAGGATCTCCGGGCCAGTTATCAACTTCTGTGGTGGTCATTAATTGGCCACCCTGTTCCATACCTGTAATGAGAGTAGGTTTCAAATTGGCTCTGGCAGCGTAAATAGCAGCGGTATAACCGGCAGGACCTGAACCGAGAACTAATACTTTGGAGTGTTCAACAATGGTGGACATTGATTTGTTCCTTTAAGATGTAAACTTTATAGGAACGAGATTATAAGTACTGTCGATAGAAATAATAAATGGACAGACAGCAGGTAGCACGCAATGAGTAATTCGATAAGTCAGAGTTTCCCGCCTTCAGGCATTGAGGTTTTTCGCCGTAAAGGTAAAGACGAACCCTCAAATGTTTCGAAAATTTTCGGTTCCGTCCTGTTTATTCTGTCACTTGTAGGAACAGTTTTTCTTACGCTGTCTTTGGCCACCTTCAGCGGTATGGATCCGGGATTTTCCATGGCCAACAGTTTTTCTCGAATCAGCAACGTTTTCGGAGTAGTCGGCGCTTGGGTTGCAGATTTGTTGTATTTGCTATTCGGCTGGTCGGCTTGGCTGCTTGTTGCCGGGGCTCTTTTTACCTTGATTCGTTCCGGACAGATGTTTTTTAACGGCATTTATCCGTATAAGTATCCCAACGGCTTGCGAGTTATTGCTTTTTTTCTGCTTATCGTCGCGAGCAGCACTCTCTTTTTTTTAAGGCTTCATTCTTTTTCTTCTGATTTGCCGGGTACTTCAGGGGGTGCAATCGGAAGTGCCATCGGGACCGCTCTTTTAACTGCAGTGGGCCTTAATATCAGCACAATTATCGCAGCCGTTTTAGTCGTACTGAGTTTCGGAATCTTCTTCAATTTTTCTTGGATAGAGCTGATGGAAGGTATCGGAAAAGGATGCGAATCTGTCTTGATGCGGTTTAGAAAGACACAAGAGACAAAAGAGGACGAAGAGGAGGGGATTGCTCAGCGCAAACTCAGAGAGGAAAAACTCAGTCACAGCCGTGAGACCGCTCCGGCCGAGAAATTGGCACCTCGTAAAGTCCCTGTTCCTACAATTCCTAATAAGGTGGAACGCAGTTCTATTAGAGAGATTAAAAAAGACCCGATCATCATTACTCATCACTCCGTTACTGAACCAATTCCTCCTGAGCCCGAACAAACAAAACTCGAGTTTGAAGAGACTCCAAATACTGACGCGTTGCTGGCTGGTCAGGTTCCTCCCGAACAAGAACAAAAAGAAGACTTTGTTCTTCCGACTTCCAATTTGCTGGAAGTGCCGCCCTACGATCGCCCGCAAATCAGCGAGGAAGAAGTTACGTTTACCTCTGACAGAATTGAACATATCTTGGCTACTTACAAGATTAAAGCCAAAGTGTTATCTGCGATGCGAGGCCCTGTCATTACGCGCTTCAAGGTGCAGCCCGGTGTCGGCATCCAGTCAAGCCGTTTCGTTAAGGTCTCTAAGGACTTGGCTCGAGGATTGGGACAGCCGAGCATCCGTGTTATTGAGAACTTGCGTGAAGTCGACTGTCTGGGTTTGGAAGTTCCGAATCCACCCGGCGCCGTGCAGATGATTTATCTTAGTGAAATTATCGGCAGCAACACCTTTAAGCTTGGAAAATCAAACTTAACATTAGCCTTGGGTAAGAACGTACAAGGTGACCCGGTCACTATTGATCTGGGCAAAGCTCCACACTTGCTTGTTGCCGGTACTACAGGTTCCGGTAAATCCGTCGGCATCAATGCCATGATTCTGTCGATGCTGTTTAAGAATACGCCGGATGAGCTGAAACTGATTTTGATCGATCCGAAAGAAGTTGAATTTGCGCCGTACGAAAAGATTCCGCATCTTCTTACACCGGTTATTACTGACATGATCCAGGCTGCCCACGCTCTGGACTGGGCCGTCCGTGAGATGGACAAGCGTTACAAGCTTATGAAGGCAGTGGGCGTAAGAAATTTTGCAAGCTTTAATGAAAAGATTGATCAGGCAAAAGAGGACGGTACATTTATTCCCAATCCGTTCAGCCTGACACCTGAGCAGCCTGAGCCTCTGAAGAAACTGCACTACATCGTCATTATCATCGATGAGTTGGCTGACTTGTTGATGACTAACGGCAAGCAGGTTGAAGGTTCTATTATGCGTTTGACCCAGAAGGCCAGGGCTGCGGGCATGCATTTGATTTTGGCTACTCAAAGACCGAGTACTGACATTGTTACGCCGATTATTAAAACGAACTGTCCGTCGCGCATTAGCTTCCAGGTTTCTAACCGCTATGACTCTATGACAATTCTCGGCGAACCGGGTGCCGAGGAACTGTTAGGCCGCGGCGATATGTTCTACATGAATCCAAGTACGCCGCTTCAGAGAGTGCACGGTGCGAATGTAACAGATAAAGAAATCGATGCTGTAACAAGCTTCATCAAAGCTCAGAGAGAACCTGAATATACCGACGGCGTGACAGATGCTCCGGAAGAAGAAGGAATGCCTGAGGATGAAATTGCGGCAAGACCGCCCGGAGGCGAAGGGGATCCTTTCTACGATCAGGCCGTGCAGATTGTCCTAGAGGACGGCAAAGCCTCGATTTCTTATCTTCAGAGAAAGCTGGGTGTCGGCTATAACCGCGCGGCTAAGCTTATCGAAGCGATGGAAGAAGCCGGTATCGTATCCAAACCTACAAGTACCGGAAAACGTTCGATTCTCAGAGGCCGAGAGTAGTTTTTATAAGATGCTCTGAAGGCTTGAGAAGAAAAAGTTGAAATGAATCTTGGCAGCCGTCTTTGCTGGAGACGGCTTTCTCACGGAAGGCAGAGAGCTTTGGGCTCTCTGTTTACCATTAAGTCCGTCGATTTTTTTGAGTGCGCTCGATTACTGAATACGTAAAGAAGGAATCGACGGCTCTCATGGAGTTCAAGCGAACTTTGTGCCGGTTCCTTGTTAATGCTCATTGGAATTCGAACAAGCTTTTTCTATGGATCTCCCAAATCCAACCGAATTCCGGAAAAACCGGCTTACCTAGGACATCATTGTTTTCGTCGATCCAGTGAGCTCCGTTAAAGCGAATTTTTTCCAGGCAAGATTGGATATCGAGGACTTCCTGAGGGCGCAGAGAAGCGTTTTCGTTTAATTCAGAAATACAGATTGGCAATGTTTCACCAACTGCAAAACCGATATTTAAAGGCTCGATCCAGAGAATAGATTGTTTTTCCGTTTGCTGAAAACTTCCAAGCGGTCTGTTGTCTTTGCCGATTTCACCAAGCATTTTCAGCAAATTTAAGCTTGGATGCGGCAAGAAGAACAGCAAATCGGCACAAGTTTGCAGAGATAAAGAATCAGAAGGAGTGCAGAGTTTGGCACCGTTTTCTTCCAAAATAGTCTGACTCAAACCGAATGTGGTATTGAAATCGAACGGAACGGACTCTGCAGAATCTTCAAAAAGGTAGCAGGACCGAACAGTCAAATTCTGAACCGGCCGGAGCAAAATTTTTTGAAAGTCTAAAAGAGCTTCCCGACGGGCATCTCCATTTTTATCCATACAAATGGTATTGATGGTCCTCAGAACGCTATCGAAAGCTTTTTTCTCCTGGGGTTCTCCAATTTTTTGCCAAATCTTCTGAAACATTCAAAACCTCTTTATTCTCAGCAAGTATAAATGTCATTCCAAGAACTCGACAAATCAGCAGGCGTCAGTGTTGCAGACTGGTGAACAATACGAAACCGGTTGTAACTATTTTGCGTACTCTATAATTTCCCTCACTTTTTAAAGAATGTGTAAATGAGGGAAATAATGCCTATTCGTCACGCAACTATCAATGATGTTCCGGAACTTGCCAGGATTGAAGGCGCATCCTACCCCGCAGCCGAAGCAGCTTCAGAGGAAAGAATCCGTTCCAGAGTCGCCGTGTATCCGGATTATTTTTGGCTGATGGAAGAGGATGGTTCAACTAAAGGTTTTATATGCGGCTTAGTTTCTGATCAGGAAATATTAGTGGACGATATGTTTGCGGATACTTCTTTTCATAATCCGGACGGCAAATGGCTTTTATTGTTCAGCGTGGTCACAGATCCTGCTTTCCGTCATCAAAAGATTGCTTCTAGAATTATGGAAAAAGTTTTAGAGGATACGAAGAAGAGGGGAAAGACCGGCGTTATTTTGACATGTAAGGACAAACTCAGAGACTTTTATTCTCGTTTTGACTTTGTTGATGAAGGCGTTTCAGTTTCTACCCACGGCGGAGACAAGTGGTATCAGATGCGTTTGGTATTTTCCAGATAGTTACCTTTGACTTTCATGCTCACTTTCCTATATGGCAGTGAGCTTAATTTTTTGACGTTTCTCCACTAGTGTCTTTTTTATCTTTTGTCGGGTCTGAGTTTGCCTTATCTTTATCTGCCTTATCGTCTTTGTGCTTGTCGTCAGTCTTTTGGTTAGAGTCAGACTGAGATGGGGTGGACTCAAGCTGTTTGACATAAGCCTCACCGGAGACATCGGTTGTGACTTTTTGGAACGTACCGACGATATTGGTTACGTAGACGGTGAACATCGGGATCATCAGCATTCCGAAGACTGCTTCAAAAACCGAGAGAATTTTTCCAATAGGGGTTACAGCCTGAATATTGGAACCGACGGTGACTGCTTCCATCGTTGCCCACCAAAGAGCGTCGCTAAAGTTTTTGACAAGAGGGTTAATATTTACTTCACAAACATAAAACACAAGACTTCCCAGATATACGCAAGTCACGAGAATTACTAAGTAAGTGACGAAGATTGTTGATGTTCTGCTGAAAGTAAACCATCCAACAACGATTACTAAGGCATAAACGCTGCGGATAAGAGGAATAAATCTAAAAACATAAGATAATTCGCTTGGGATCTGCCAGTTAAAGCATGAGAAGACGGTCAGATACGGAATACATACCAAGAAAAGTAAGATGTATCGAAAAAGATAGCGGCCCTTATGTTTAGTTAGAAAGAACTCAATACTCAAGTCAATGAGGAAAAAAATACAAACCCAAAACTGAATTTCCATATAGATTGGGCTTGCATAGAAGGGGTCGTTGAACTCAAAGGTATCGTAAGAGATGGAGCCAATGAGAATCAGAGACAAAATTAGGATGAAGATCCTCAGGACACCCTGAAAGTTCAATCTTTTTTCTTCAAATTTAGTCCAATTAATTGCCATATCCTCGAAGCCTAGAGTCCCTTGAGCACTAACTATGGACAGAATAACAAAGGGAAAAAAAAGCGGGTCTCTGATGTGACTTAAACGGGAAGTTGTGTTTTTGCAACAAAAAATATAAAAATGGCCAAATAAGTTGCAATTTTAATTTTACGTTGATAGAATTCTCGAATCGTTGCCCGGGTGGTGAAATGGTAGACACAAGGGATTCAAAATCCCTCGCCCAACAAGCGTGAGAGTTCGAGTCTCTCCCCGGGCACCAAACCTTTACGCATATCTCACACAAGCCTGTAAATCAAGCCCTTCCAAGAAAAAATTAGGCATCATTCTGCATAATCCTGCGCAAAAAGCAGTAGAAAAGCAGTAGAAAAGCAGTAGAAAAGCAGTAGAAAAGCAGTAGGAATAGCAGTACTAAAAATAATTTTTAGAGAGAGTTTTATCCTGAACTTTACTAAGTTTGATCTATCTCCCAAAATCTTTTAGCCGGATCGCTCAACCCCCTTATCCAGAGCCGGCTTTAGCCGTTTTTTTTTGAAGATATGTCTTTGTTTCTATAGATAAATTTCTATATCTAATGTAACTCACCCTATGCTTTTTCAAACCCTTTTAAATGAACTTCTTCCATGATTAGTTCAGAAAACCCAAAAATCTTCTTAAGTTCTCAGGTATAAAAAAATGGGGTGGCTGCGTTTTAAAACGCATAAGCAGCGAAACAGTGGGAAGAATTCTTGATGAAAATACGGGGTAACCTTTCCTCGATATTTTGGAATAACGCGTACAGAGCCAGTTTTTTGCGGATAACTGGCCCATCAGTACGACGTCTGCGGACTAAGCATAACAAGACCGCGATAGCCAAAACGGTATCAATTTTTAAATAACCGTTCCAAACTATCACAAGCTGCGGCATAATCTCCCACGAGGATAAAAGTGTAGTCACCATCTCGATACCTCATTAGTTAGACGCAGGCTCGGATCCTACCCGGGCTTTTGTCGTTTCTGATCCTTTTCAGGGAAAAAACACTTTCCGGTACTTTGAGGACTCGGGCTATAAAGCCGAAGTCGGTACCGAAATAAGAGCTATCCCGATAGAAGCAGCCCACGGGGCGCGACGCGGCGGCAGCCATATATTTTTTCTCGCTTTATGCTTCTCAGAAGCAGACCAAGCAAACATGGAAGTACAACAAAAGAAAACTCAAAGTCAGAAATGTTTCTTAATGGACTATCCGTACGCTCTAGCTTCAGCTGTTACAGGCGTGGGCGTCTCAGAGTAGAGGAATATGTCTTGAGATGTTTGGATGAGGCTCTGTCATGACGGACCTCCGGAAGCAAATTGAAAAAGAAATGAAAAAAAGATTCCGGAATTCAGAAAAGGAAAAAGATAACGATAAACAGTCCGGTGATCCAAAATGCAAGCTGGGCGAGAACTGAAACCAGACCGACAAAAGTCGATAGGAAAGGATGGTTTACCTTGAATTCTTCGTCAAACTTACGCGCGCCCTCATCCATTCTTTGCTGTTCTTCTGGTGTCGGGACAATTGGACAGAACATTAGCGCCCTCCTTTTCCTTCATTTTAACAAACACATAGTCACAGGTAAATGAAAAAAGGGTTACAAATACGAGGTAACCTTCACGATCGGGGCGGAGGCAGGGAGCAAATTTGCCAATAGTTTTAAAAAAAGCGTTTAGCAATATCCGCATGGCATTAGGTGATATACAGGCGCTCTCTCAAGGGGCGGCAAAAAATGAAAATTTACTTAGCCTTTAGCTGTCTAAATCGTCTCCCAAACAAAATTTTGAGTGTCCCTTAACATAAGAATACTCCGGAATGCTTAACTTGATTAAATCCGGAACAGTTATTGTCGCTCCTATTTTTGCCTACTGGCTAGGTTTAGCTAATGGGGAAAATTCCGAGGAAGTTAAACATTTCAATCTTGAAATATCAGCACTCAATGCCATGATTCAGGAATTTAAAACCAAGCTGGCAAGCGACTTTGTTGCTCTGGCTCAGCTTCGCGATGATGCGTCTGCTCGCCGGAGTAAACTTGACCGGATGCGCTGTCAGCTCTCAAAGCTTGAACGAAAGACCAAAAGCGATGCCGATCGAGAGCGTGATCGACGTCTCGCGTTTGGAGTCAGATGTCAAGATGCTCCCGAAAGAGCTACAAGGGCCGTTAAATTCTGCCGACAGAATCACAAATAAATAGCAAAAAAGACGGACAAAGTTTAAAGTTAATCGGTTGATCGGTCGAAAAAGATCATCTTGCATAAAGTCAAAAGAAAATCCCATACAATTGCGTTGCCGATCAGGAGGAAAAGAAACAAGATATCCTAATCTATTCCCCATGTTTCTTCGGGCTTATTAAATTTTTTAGTCCCATATGGTATTAGGAAAAATAGAAAGACCCCAGCTGTTGCACATCGCAGAGAGGTGTCCGGGGTACTATTGGCACAATCCTAACAAATTATGGGTTAGTTTCTAAGAAGAGTTATCACTACTTTAGACTTATTTCTGCTATTAAATTCTGTGCAGAAAACCACAAGTAATTAATACGCCAGTATTGATTAAATATGGTTATATGCGTAACCTGCCTTGAATTATAGAGGTGAGTTAGAAATTGCCTAGTGATGAGTGTGGAGTGTTTTTGGTGCCGGAGAGGGGACTTGAACCTCCGACCTTCGCATTACGAATGCGCTGCTCTACCAACTGAGCTACACCGGCGCCAAAGAAGAATAATTATATCGTAGGAATTTTTCCATTGGCAAATAAAAAATACGAAGGAAATCTTCTTTATTTTTAATCTGTATGAAGAACTGACCAAAAGTGTAAATCCACGTCGCAAAAAGCTCACTCTTTTCCATTTGCCGATACAGGCTTCTAAAAAAACTTAAAAAATTGTAATTCTTAAGAAGGAAGTTTTTCTAACTATTATCATTGTGAAACGATGTCCAATCTGTAGTTAATTATGTGTGCGCCTCTTTTAAAAAATCTCTCCAATGAACATGAAATGGAACTGCTTGGGCAAGATCTAGCCAGAGGTTTAGACAGCCTGACAGATCTGATTAAAGAAAAAGGTCTGACCATACGATTAAACGGAGATCTAGGAGCAGGGAAGACTACCTTGACTCGAGCTATTTTGCGGGGCCTGGGTTATCAAAGAAGAGTGAAAAGTCCTACATTTTCTTTATTGGAAATTTATAAACTTGAGGCGTTTACTCTTAATCATTTTGATTTCTATAGATTCGAGACACCAGAAGAATTTGAAGATGCCGGATTCCGTGAAAACTATGGTCCCGGACAAGTAACAATATCAGAATGGACTTCTAAAGCAGAACCTTTCGTTCCGGAAGCAGATGTTGAAATCGACATCACCCAGGGAGCAGACGAGCAGACCAGAGAGGTCAAAATTTCTGCATGTAGTGAAGTTGGTCAAAACCTTCTAGCAAAAATTAAATAATGAGTGGAATAAGTCGAAGAACACTAGTAAATGAGGTCGGCGGTCTGATTTTGTTTTCTTTTTTGCCTATTTCCATGGCAAAGGCAGCTCAGCTCGTTGACCTTCGAATTTGGCCATCTCCTGAATACACGCGTATTACGCTTGAACATGATGTACCAATCCCTTTTAAGTACACCATGGTTCGCAACGGTTCATCAGTGAAAATGGTCGTCCTTATTGAAGGACTGACTCTGACGACTAAGCTGAAAAACTTAGTGAGCAAGCAGCAGCCGAATGATCCCTATATTTCCGGGATTACAGCCTCTCAGTACAGTTCGAAGACAGTCCAGTTGGTTATTAATTTCAAGCAGGATGTTGATCCGCAGGTGTTCTCTTTGAAACCTTTTGGAGAATACAAGTACCGACTCGTTTTTGACCTTTACCCGGCAGTCGAAAAGGATCCGATTATGGCGCTTATCCGTAAGGAGGAAAGCGAACCGGATGCCATCGGAAGAATCCTTGCTCAGGTTGCCGAAGGGCAGCAGAGAATGGAAGAAAACCGCGCGGAAGCAGAGCAGGATTCTATCGGTGATTTAATTGCCGGTATTACTTCAGGCAATATCGTGCCCATGAAACCCGGCGATCTGGGTTACACGGAACAGCCGTCTAAGGAAAAGCCGAAATCTTCGAAGGCTCCTGTAACTAAACAGCCCAAGAAAGAACAACCCAAGACAACTCAACGCAGAGGCAGAGAGAGAGTTCTAGTCGTAATGGTCGATCCGGGCCACGGCGGTGAGGATCCTGGCGCAGTTGGAAAGCGTTACCGTACGAAAGAAAAAGAAGTGGTTTTGTCTATTTCCCGCATCCTAGTGGCTGAATTAAACAAAGTTCAAGGCTTCAAAGCTATGCTTACCCGAGATCGCGACTACTTCGTGCCGTTGAACAGAAGAGTTCAAAAAGCTAGAGCAGCCAAAGCAGATTTCTTTGTTTCCGTTCATGCGGACGCTTGGGTGAAGCCCACTGCAAGGGGATCCTCCATTTTTGCTTTAGACACCCGCGGACGTGTTTCAACTCAAAATAAATGGCTTGCCCGCAACCAGAACAACGCTGACCTTATCGGAGGCGTCAATGTCACACGTCACGATAAGCAGATTGCAAAGATTTTGTTGGATATGTCTTTCACCGCACAGGTATCTGACAGTTTGGCCTACGGTAAAAAAATCCTGACTGAAATTGCCAAGATTAATACTCTGCATAAGTCCCGTGTTGAGCAGGCTAATTTTGCCGTGCTGAAGGCTCCTGATATTCCTTCGGTCCTGGTGGAAACCGCCTTCATTTCTAATCCGCAGGAAGAGCAGAAGCTCAGAACACGCGCTTTCCAGAGGAAGGTTGCTTGCGCTATCGGAAACGGAATTTTGAAAGGTTTCGGACGTTCGGGAACTTTGTCTTAAGCTAAGGATGTTTTAGTTTACAATCAAACGATCATTTTCTTTTAGAGTTGGAGATAAGTATGGCTCTCGTCTCGTTGCGCCAATTGTTAGATCACGCAGCTGAAAATAATTACGGTATTCCTGCATTCAATGTCAACAATCTTGAGCAGGTTCAAGCAATTATGCAGGCCGCCAGCGAAGTCAATGCTCCTGTTATCATGCAGGCTTCTGCAGGTGCCAGAAAGTATGCCGGAGAAAGATTCCTTGAACACCTTATCAAGGCCGCAATTGAAACTTATCCGGAAATCCCTGTCTGTATGCATCAAGATCACGGCCAAAGTCCTAAGGTCTGCGAAGGTGCTATTAATCTCGGTTTCTCTTCCGTCATGATGGACGGTTCTTTGATGAGCGACGGCAAGACCATTTCGACTTTTGACTATAACGTCGATGTCACTAAGACTGTTGTTGACATGGCTCATAAGGTCGGTGTTTCCGTGGAAGGCGAGCTTGGCTGCTTAGGTTCTTTGGAAACTATGAAAGGCGACAAAGAAGACGGTCACGGAACAGACGCTACAATGACTAAAGACCAGCTCTTGACTGATCCGGACCAAGCAGCTGAATTCGTTGAACAGACTCAGGTTGACGCTTTGGCCATCGCTATCGGTACAAGCCACGGCGCCTACAAGTTCACCCGTAAGCCGACAGGAGATATTCTCTCCATTCAACGCGTCAAAGAAATTCACGCCAGAATCCCGAATACTCACTTAGTGATGCATGGTTCTTCTTCCGTTCCTCAAGAATATCTTGAAGAAATCAGAAAGTACGGCGGTCAGTTTAAGACAACATACGGCGTTCCGGTCGAAGAAATTGTTGAAGCTATCAAGTACGGTGTCCGCAAGGTCAACATCGACACGGATATTCGCTTAGCAATGACAGCTGCTATCCGTAAGTACTTCGTAGAAAATCCGGAAGCATTTGACCCGCGCGCTTATTTGAAAGTTGCTAAGCAGGCATCCGTAGATATGTGCAAGTCCCGCTATCTTGCTTTCGGCTGCGAAGGTCAGGCTTCCAAGATTAAACCGTTGCCGTTGCCGGAAATGGCAAAGCTTTATTCTGAAGGCGTGTTAAAACAGAAAGTTAATTTCTAATAAATGGATAATCAGCCTAAAAACGCATCTGATTTAAAAGGTAAGTCGGGCATTACCCGACTTATCAATGCAACCAAGTACTCCAAACAAGGCTTAGTCGCAGGTTGGAAAAGTGAAGAAGCTTTGAGACAGGAAATCATTTTGGCCTGTGTGATGGTTCCAACCGCAGCCATTCTGCCGATTGATTATTTGGAGAAGATCTTTCTGATTGCCTCCGTGTTTATTGTCCTTATTACGGAAGTTTTAAATTCAGCAATTGAAGCCGTGGTTGACAGATTTGGTACTGAAATTCATCCGCTCTCCGGCAAAGCCAAAGATTTAGGAAGTTTGGCCGTCCTGTTGGCACTTATTCTTTGTGCGATTGTCTGGGTTAGCATATTAGTACACAACTTTTTGTGATTCTTCCTTAGGAAGAACAGTCGAGAGGAGCTTTCGGGCTCCTCTTGTTGTTTCGCGAGGTCGGATTTTTAACGAATCAAAAAATAAACGGCAGCCTCGGCTGCCGTTGATACCTCTATTGAAAATTAAATTTCTTTTGCTAATACATCAGCGATACCGATGTATGTATGAGGAGTCAGTTTCTGAAGGTTCTGCTTCGCATCTTCAGGGATATCGAGCTTGGCGATGAATTCATGCAACGATTCCGGCGTAATGCCTTTGCCTCTGGTCAAAGCTTTGAGCTGTTCGTATGGATGAGGAACTCCATAGCGTCTCATCACTGTTTGAATAGCTTCAGCTAAAACTTCCCAAGAGTTATCCAAGTCAGCGGAGACGGCCTGCTCATTAAGCTGAAGCTTGCCCATGCCTCTTGTTAGAGCAGTGTAGCCGACAACGCAATAACCGAAGGCAACACCCATGTTTCTGAGGACTGTGGAGTCAGTTAAGTCTCTCTGCCAACGAGAGATCGGTAATTTCTGAGCTAAGAAAGTCAAGAATGCATTAGCCATACCGAGGTTGCCTTCGGAATTTTCGAAGTCAATCGGATTGACCTTATGCGGCATTGTGGAGGAGCCGACTTCGCCTTCTTTCAACTGCTGTTTGAAGTAGTTCAAGGAGATATAGCCCCAGATGTCTCTGTCTAAGTCGATCAAAATAGTGTTTGCGCAGACGATGGCATCGAACAATTGAGCCATGTAGTCATGAGGTTCAATCTGAATGGTGTACTTGTTGTATTCAAGATTGAGCTTGTTGGTGATGACGTCTTGAGCAAAAGCTGGCCAATCTTTGTCCGGATAGGCGATGTAATGAGCATTGAAGTTGCCGACGGCGCCGTTCATCTTGGCCAGCAAGTGAACTTTTTCAATGCTGTTGATGGCTCTTTCCAGTCTGAAGGCAACGTTGGCCATTTCTTTGCCGACGGTTGTCGGGCTGGCGTGCTGTCCGTGAGTTCTGGACAACATAGAGACGGAAGCCCAGTCGTGAGCAAATGTCTTTAATTTGTCTGTAATTGCCTGAAGATAAGAGCAGATGACTTGACGGCCGGAAGACAGCATCAAGGCGTGCGATGTGTTATTGATATCTTCAGAAGTGCATCCGAAATGAACGAATTCGCTGGCGGCAGCCAGTTCTGCGTTCTTTTCCATTTTGCCCTTGATCCAATACTCTACGGCTTTAACGTCGTGGTTAGTAGTTGCTTCGATTTTCTTGATATCTTCACAGTCGCTCAAAGAGAAATTAGAAACAAGGCTTCTTAAGTATTCTTTGTTCTCTGCTGAGAGTTCTTTTAATTCGGGGAGTTTGAATTCGGATAAGGCAATAATCCATTCAATTTCAACAGTAACGCGGGCGCGCATTAAAGCGAATTCAGAAAAGATATCACGAAGAACTTCAGTTTGCTTAGCGTAGCGGCCGTCAAGAGGAGACAAGGCCATCAAAGAGGAAATTTCCATGTTGTTTTCCAGAAAACATTAAAAGATGTCATATTCTAGAAAAAAACAAGCCAGTCGGCAGAAGACTGGCTTGGCAACAAAAAGATTTAGAGGAGAATTGGATTGTTCGGCAAAGGATCATTTACCGGTTTATTCGGGAAATGCGCTGATAGAACTTTTGCCAGTTCGGTTATGGCTTCGCAAATTCCTTTTGCAAATAATTTTTGCTGGAACATCTCGCTCATTTTATGAACGATGACATCGAGCTGCTGTTGCGTAAATAAGCGCGCCGCAGCTCTATCTAAAACCAATTCAATCGCGTGGTCGGAGAGATTTAAGTAAATCAATACTCCATTGTTGTCTTCCGTATCCCAAACTCGATACTGAGCAAAGAGTTGTTCGGCTCGAGTGTGAGCGACGGAGTTGGATTTCAAGATATCTAACGGAAGGCTTCTTTCAATAATGACCTCAAACTCTGCGGAGGTCGTGGTTTCTGCTTTTTCAATGCATTGCGTAATCTCTCCCAAAGCTTCTTCCGGGAAAGAATATTTCACCGGAATCGGAGAAAGGGCCCAATGTTTAAGGGTACGTAGAATTGTCATTACCAACCTCCGCTAGCGCCGCCGCCGGCTGAATCTCCGCCGCCTCCGGAAGACGGACCGCCTCCGAAACCGCCTCCGCCGAATCCTCCGTCACCGAAGCCGCCGCCAAATCCGCCTCCGAATCCTCCGAACCCGCCGGAATTTCTAAATCTGCGGTTGGTTCTATTATTCATTCTGGCAGTTCGTCGTGCACCCGCTTCCAGAACAGAAGTTGGGATGAGCAGACTAGCAACCATCACGATCACACCGATTATGATGCCGGCGACAATGGACTGCATGACAAAGGTTCCAAAAGCTCCTACGAGGACACCTGCTACCGGAGCGGATTTTCTGCCGAGGAGCTGACGCATCATCATCGTAGCTACAAACCCGATGAATATTATGGCTACCCAGGGCTGATCCCAAAGAGGATCGCCTTCCATTTCAAAAACGGACTGCGAGCCGGGATTTTTAGCTGTAGGAGGAGGAAGATCTTCGCCTTCAATCTTTTTAAAGATGAGATCAAGACCTTTATTGATGCCTTCATAGTAGTTGTTGGCTGCAAATGCAGGCAGCACAGCTTCCTGCAGGATTCTGTAGGCAGTGACATCCGGGATTGCCCCTTCAAGAGCCCTCATGACGTCAATTCTGACTCTATGGTCATTGAGAGCAACAACAAACAGCAGGCCGTCGCCCACACCTTTTCTGCCCGGTTTCCATTCAGCTCCCACTCGATGAGCGTAGTCCTCAATAGGTTCTCCGTTCGTAGAAGGAACCACAATGACACAAATCTGGCTCCCGACTTTCTTCTCAAAGTCTTGAAGCTTGGTTTCTAAAGCCTGTTTCTGCTGTTCTGTAAATAGATCCGCGGTATCCGTGACGTAATCAAACTTCGGCACCGGCAATAGGTTTGCCTGTGCCAAAGAGCCGAACAGCAGCGTTAGTCCCAGGAAAAGACCTAGGAACCAACGGCTGAAGTTATTTTTGAGTACTTGTTCCAAAATCGACCACCGGAGGAGTTGTTACAGCTGCTTCATCAGCTACCTTGTACTGCGGTTTCTGCTTATAACCTAAGATTTTTACCCAAATCAGCTGCGGGAACTGGCGGATCCAAGTGTTGTAAGTCTGAACCGTCTTAATGTAGTTGTTGCGGGCAATAGCAATACGGTTTTCACAGCCTTCCAATTGGACTCTCAATTCCTGGAATGCTTTGTTGGACTGAAGGGTCGGGTAGCGTTCAACAGTAACGAGTAATCGAGAAAGAGCATTGCCGATTTCGCCTTGAGCCTGTGTGAACTTTTGGAAAGCTTCCGGATTATTCAGCAGTTCAGGTGTTGCTTGAATGGAGGTCGCTTTTGCTCTGGCGTTAATTACTTGAGTCAAAGTAGATTTTTCGAAATCTGCTTCACCTTTAACGGAGTTCACGACATTAGGAATCAGATCAGTTCTTCTCTGATATTGGTTGATAACTTCACTCCATGCTGCATTTACCGATTCATCCATGGACTGCAGTTCGTTATATCCGCAGCCGGACAAAAGAGAGCAAGAGAGCACCAAGCTGGCGAATAAAAGTATTAGTCGTTTCATAGCTAAGACTCTAAGAAGGTTTATTTACAAATTCTAGTTAATAGGCCGAGAAGAAATCAGCAGGATTAGCCCGTTTTGCTCCTTCCGGCACTTGTGTTGAGGTACCGATCATAATCCAGCAGGCAACTTTTTCATCCTTTTTACAAAGAGCTTTGACAACGTCCGGATACTCCGTGCTCGAACCGCTGACAACTTTTAATCCGAATCCTTTGTTTTCAAGAACATCCATAAATTGCATTAGGAATGCACCGGCGGTCATCCATTGTTCGTAGACCGGGACTCGTGAATTGTTTTCTTCAATTTTGACGATCATTGCCAGAAGAGCAGGGGCTTTTACAGCTTTTGAGCGGGCTTTTAATGCTTCTTCCTGCGTTGCCCCGCTTTGGATAGCTCCGGCTTCAAAAAAGTCAGCCAGCTTTTCTCTATCATTGATTAGTACCATCCGGCATTGGTTATCCCGTAAATGGTTCGGAGCTGCTATTGCTGCGCTAATTGCTTCTGAATAATCCTTTTCTGACGGGACCGGATCGGTCAGATATTTTGCTCCGATGGAATGACGTTGAGCTAATTTTTGCCACAGCGGTGTTGCTTCTGCCATGCCTTTTCTCCTTATATACTGAAGCTTTAAGCATAATGCCTGCGAAGGGCTTGGTAAGAAATGGGCCCAAAGTCGGGCAATAACATTGAACTAATAAAAGATGAGTATGAGTGAGATTATTGACATTTCTCAAGCGGTTGACGAGAACACGCCGGCCTATTACGGAGATACGCCGTTAACTTTGCAATGGATCTGCAATGACGAAGTTAAAACTTCAGAAATCAAAGTCACTCCGCACGTTGGAACTCATGTCGATTCTCCGATGCATTTTTCTTGCTCACAAAACGGTATCGGAAAGGTTCCTTTATCGACCTTTGTCGGTGACTGTATCGTGGCGGCTTCTGAATTCGCGCTGAACGCAAAGTCCTTGGAGGCATGGGCAGTGTTTCAGAAATACAAAGCTTGCGGAAGGATTCTTTTCAAGTTTGAAGACAAGGAACAAGGAATTGCAGAGGAAGTCGTTGAGCTTTTGGTTGAAGAAAAATTTGTTTTGATCGGTACCAGCACTCCGTCTATTGATGACGAAAAAAGCCATGACTTTCCTAATCATCGATTTGCATTAAGTCACGGCCTTTGCGCTTTGGAAAACCTGGTACTTGATAAGGTCGAACCGGGAGTTTACTTTCTGAGTGCTGCTCCGATTAAATGGCTCAAGGCCGAAGCGTCTCCGGTTCGTGCTTACCTTATAAAAAAAATAGCTAAAAACTAGATTTCCAAATTCTCTGCTGAAACGGGTTTGCCCCAGAGCAGAGAGATAATCTGCTGAGTTTTAGGAGTCAAACTCGTAATCAAAAATCTTTCCGTTCCTTGTTTTCCGAGTTCCAAGCTGCCTTGTTTTTCCAGTTGGTGTAAGACTTGCTTAGCCACGGCCGGGCTGGGGTCGTAGACCGTCACATTCGGTCCCAAAGCCTTGGAGATTTGTTTTTTTAGAAACGGATAGTGAGTGCATCCCAGAACCGTAAAGTCAGCGTTGGCCTCTTTGATAGGCTTTGTGTACTTCTCGATTAATTCAATGGTTTCAGGAGCGTCCCAAGCGCCGTTTTCGACGCAATTCATCAACCCGGAACATTTCATGGAGACTACTTTGACTTTATTGTCCGGGTTGTAGGTATTTAATAATTTTTGATAACGTTTGCTGGAAATTGTTCGCGTTGTTGCCATGACCCCAACCGCTCCGGTCTTAGTGTTCAGAACGGCAGGCTTTAAAGCCGGTTCTACGCCAATTACGGGAATAGACACTTTTGTTCTGAGGATATCTATAGCGGCAGCTGTTGCGGTATTGCAGGCCACGACGATGGCTTTGGCATTATGTTTGAGGAAAAAGTCCGAAATCTTGAGAACCCTTTCAATTACAAAGGCTTCGGTTTTATCTCCGTAAGGGGCATTTCCGCAATCTCCAACATAGAGGATATTCTCGGAAGGCAGAATTGTGCGAACTTCTCGGGCAATTGAGAGACCTCCCAACCCGGAGTCAAAAATACCAATTATTCCTTTTTGCACGCAAGTTTCCTCTCTTGAATATATCTGGGCAGCCAAGAGCTGATAATGACACTGGCTACCACTAGGACGCCGCCGAAGGCTGCCATCAGTCCGATTTTCTCTCCGACGAGCCAACCGATAATCCCGGCAAACACAGGTTCTAACGTATAAATGAGGACGGCCTTTGTCGGGGAGACTGTCTTTTGAGCCCAGTTGATAACGATTTGATTGAAAGCAATCATTCCGGCCAGAATGGCTATGCAGACAATCAAAGTCGGATTCCAATTGACATAAATGTCTTCAAACGCAATGGTATAAGCTGTGCTCCAGGCTGCTACCACGGTCAGCTGAGTTAAACAAAAGGCTTTTGGATTGCATTGAGTTGCGAATTTTCCGATAACAATAATTTCTAAAGCGCAAGCCAAAGCCGAGGCAATCGTCAGCCATTCGCCGAAACTCCCGGAAAAAGAAAGTTTCGTTGGGTCAAGAATCAGCAGCATCCCCCCGAAAGCAACGGCGATACCAAGGCCAACCGTTAATTCAGGAACTTTTCTGAACAGAATTAACTGCAGCAAAGGGACAAAAGGCACATACAGAGCGGTTAGAAAGGCCGAGATAGAGCTCGGAATTGTTTGAAGGCCGACCGTCTGAAGAAAATATCCGAAGAAGATGCAGGTGCCGGCCCAGAGTCCGCCCATCCAGTCTACCCGGGTAATGTTTTTTAATTCTTTGCCCATGATGAGAGCCGTGAGCAAAGCTCCTAAGATAAATCTAGACGTGACTAAAAGCCCCGGAGAAATGCTTTCCAGGGCTGTAGCAATAAGAATGAAGGAGCTGCCCCAAAGAAAGCAGACGGAGACGAGCCCCCATTCCGGCGAAATATGTTTAAGACTTTTTCCTATTTCCATTTACGTTTCTCTTGGGACTTATAGATTTTTTTGAATAAGAAAAACTTGTTTTTTTGTGATGAGAGGAAGCTTCGAAAGATTCGTTTTCCTGCAGATAACGCCATTTACCGACGGGCAGTTTTCCAAGATTGATGCCGCCGATTCGGACTCGCTTTAATTGAAGAACTTTCAAGCCTACGGCTTCGCACATCTTACGAATCTGGCGGTTTCTGCCTTCGCGCAGGACAAATCGAAGCTGATTGTCATTAATCCATTCGACTTTGGCACGAAGAAGTTTTTTACCGTCAATTTCAAGTCCGAAGTTCAAGAGCTGAAGCTTTTCTTCCGGGAAGTCAGCATTAGAAGTGCCGTCCGCCGGAGTGACCCGCACAATGTATTCTTTGTCTACATTGCTTTCTTCGCCGATGAGCTTTTTAGCAACTCTGCCGTCCTGCGTGAGAACGAGAAGTCCTGTGGAATTGATATCCAAACGTCCTGCGGGTACTAAACCTTTTCTTTGGAAAGGTTTAAAGACTTTTTTTACCGGATCTTCCGACCAATGATTTTCATCAGTAATCAAGACCTTCGCCGGCTCATAGCCGTCTTCTGCTTGTCCGCTGACATAACCGAGCGGTTTATTAAGCAGGATAGTGACTTTTTCGGCCTGTTCGGTTTTTGCCGCATTATTGATAGTTATTTTTTGATCAGGACGTATTTTGGTGCCGAGCTCAGTGATTTTGACGCCGTCGACGCTTACCCAGCCTTTTTCAATCCAAGAATCTGCTTCACGGCGTGAGCAAATGCCGAGTTCTCCCATTCTCTTAGAGAGACGAACCATGCCGGCGCCGGGGGAATTCTCTTGTTCAGACATAATTATTCCTTTTTAGCCGAAGCTCTTGTCAGACGATCCAAAACGCCTGCCGAGGACGGAGAATACTCAGGGGGAACAACAAAAATTCTGTCAATATCTTCTTTATCCAGGTCATGCATCCATTGATAAAGATGAGCAGAAAGTTCCGGTACGGAACAGTAGGCAAATGTTTTTTCCGATATCGGTTTAAATCGATGGGCAATTTTTTCCGGTGCAATTAACCCAAATGTTTTGAATTGTCTTGCCAGAAATTGAGTCTTACCGGGCAAATCTTCGGCTGAGACCATTTCCATCTTGTGCTTCGGAGCGTAGTGGCTCTTTAAAGTTCCTGAGACTCTCGGAGAGTTGTACACGGTGCCGTGCATGACAGGCTTGCCGATAACAGAGGAGATCTGGTCAGAGTCAATCGCTCCTTCCCGCAAGATTCTCGGGGTATCGCCGGAAAGATCCAGAATAGTGGATTCAATGCCCACCTCGCACGGACCGCCATCGATGATAAGGTCAACCTTGCCTTCAGGCTTCTCACCTAAATCATCGCGAACGTGCTGAGCAGTGGAAGGGCTGATCCGTCCGAAAGAGTTAGCACTCGGAGCAGCCAATCCTTTCCCTTGTCCCCTGTCAAAGATTTCCAAGAGGCGGTGAGCAATCGGGTGAGAGGGACAACGTAAAGCTACCGTGTCCTGTCCTCCGGTTACAAAGTCTTTAGCAACATCTGATTTTTTTAGAATGATTGTCAAAGGACCGGGCCAGAAGGCATCCGTTAACTTTTTTGCATCTTCGTTAAAGTCGCTGACCCAACGAGGAATCGCCTTGGCGTTGGCTAAATGAACAATCAAAGGATGATTGGACGGCCGATTTTTTGCTTTATAGATGGACTCTACTGCCTCTGGATTCTCAGCATCCGCAGCCAAACCGTAAACAGTTTCCGTCGGAATGCCGACGAGGCCTCCGTTGTCCAAAATTTTTATTGCTTTTTGAAGCAGATCGTTATCGAGCATATCCGGTTATGTACAAAATCAGAATGGCTAATTTTAATGTTCAAACGGCCGGTTAAGTTCACCGGCCGTTTGATTTGAGAGCATTAAACTATATGTGTTCAGGCTTTGGAAGACCGATCGCATCGCAGACCTGAAGAGCGCACTTCATTGCTTCTTCGGGAGTGGAGCCTACACAAGTAATGTGTCCCATCTTTCTGCCTTTTCTCGCATCTAATTTGCCGTATAAGTGCAGTTTGGCATGAGGGAAGGCTAAGACCTTATCCCAATCCGGCTCAAACTTATTGCCGTCGGCCTTAAACCACAGATTGCCGAGGATGTTAAGCATGACGGTATATTGAATTTGGGTGGTATCGCCCAAAGGCATATTTGTCATGGCCCGAACCTGCTGGTCATATTGACTGCTGATACAGCCTTCGATAGTGGCGTGGCCGGAGTTGTGAGGACGAGGCGCTAATTCATTAACAATGATTTCGCCGTTTTCGAGAATAAAAAATTCAACGCAAAGAACACCGACATAGTCAAGACTATTGACAATGTGTTTAGCGATAGAACGAGCCTTGTCTGCTTGTTCTTGGCTGATTCTTGCCGGCATGATGGATACTGCCAAGATACCGTCACGATGTTCGTTCTCCGAAACCGGGAAGGTTGTTGCTTCGCCCATGGCGTTGCGGGCTGAAATCACGGATACTTCTCTCCAGAGAGGAAGCATTTTCTCGAGTACGCATTTAACTTTACCGAGGGTATTGAATGCTTCACTCAATTCGGCTTTATTTTTGACGCGGACTTGACCTTTGCCGTCATAGCCCAAGCGGGCTGTTTTCAGAATACCCGGGAAAAGGTTTTCATCGACGTTTTCAATATCCTGAGCAGATGCAATTAAGCAGTGAGGAGCGACGGGCGCGCCGATGGAACTCAAGAAAGACTTTTCGTCCAAGCGATCTTGAGTGATGGAAACAGCCTTGGCAGCAGGTGAAACCTGCGTCATCTCAGCTAGGATTTCTAAGCTATCGGCCGGAACGTTTTCAAACTCAGTCGTGACGGAAAGACATTTCTCTCCTAATTTTTCCAAGGCTGAGCGATCCGTGTAAGCAGCGCAGAGGTGCATTTCACTGACGGCTGCGGCCGGTGCGTGCGGATCTTTTTCCAAAACGCAGACTCTGTACCCAAGCGTAGCGGCAGCCTGTGCGAACATGCGCCCTAGCTGGCCGCCTCCAAGAAGGCCGAGCCAGGCGCCCGGCAAAATTGGTTCATGACTCATAACGATCCTTAAGCGGGAAGTTCCATTGCACGGGCTTTGGCGTTTTGTGCTTTGCGGAATTCTGCAAGCTTTTCGGCCAATCCCGGGCAAGTTGTGCCGAGAATCTCTACGGCAAAAAGAGCTGCGTTGGCTGCACCGGCCTCGCCGATAGCAAATGTGCCGACAGGAACGCCTTTAGGCATTTGGACGATAGAGTACAAAGAGTCGACGCCCTTTAAATAACGGGAAGGGACGGGAACACCGAGAACCGGAAGCGTTGTTTTAGCGGCGAGCATTCCGGGCAAGTGAGCTGCACCGCCGGCACCGGCGATGATGACTTTAATGCCGCGTTCTCTGGCAGTTTCGGCATATTTGAACATTTCATCGGGCATACGGTGTGCGGAAACAACCTTTGCTTCGAAAGGCACATTGAAATTTTTCAGCATTTCGACGGCGTTGCCCATGACTTCCCAGTCGGAGTTGGAACCCATCAAAACGCCTACCACCGGAGATTCAATTTTTTCTGACATGAATTTTTTCCTCTAGATAGCGACGAAGGCGCACGAGTGCGCCTTGTCTTCGAGATTCTAAATTAAGCTTCTACGCCTTTGCCTGTTAAGCGCTTCAAGGCTTCTTCATATTTTTCGCTGGTCTTTTGAAGAATTTCGGCCGGGGCTCTCGGAGCCGGGGCTTTCTTGTTCCACGGCTGAGTTTCAAGCCAATCACGGATGAACTGCTTGTCGAAGCTTGGTTCAGACTGACCGACTTTATATTGATCAGCTGGCCAGAATCTGGAGCTGTCGGGAGTGAGAATTTCGTCCATCAAGACAACTGTGCCGTTTTCGTCCAAGCCGAATTCGAATTTTGTATCGGCAATGATGATGCCTTTAGTGGCAGCGTAATCAGCGGCTTTCTTATAAAGCTTCAAAGTATAGTCACGGATTTTTTCGGCAATTTCCGGACCGACCAATTCAACGACTTGTTCATAGGAGACGTTTTCGTCGTGATGGCCTGCTTCTGCTTTAGCTGCCGGAGTAAAGATTGGTTCAGGAAGTTTTTCGCTTTGCTTTAAGCCTGCGGGAAGCTTAACACCGCAGACTGTACCGTTTTGCTGATATTCTTTCCAGCCGCTGCCTGCCAAATAGCCGCGGGCGACGCATTCAACGAGGATTGGTTTGAGTCTCTTAGCGACAACGGCACGTCCTTTAACCTGGTCTCTTTCTTCAGGAGCAACCACAGATTCAGGATCAATACCTGTCAAATGGTTAGGAACGATACCGTCCAATTCTTTGAACCAGAAGTCCGTTAATCCCGTGAGAATTTTTCCTTTGTTAGGAATAGGGTCGTCAAGAATCACGTCGAAAGCAGAGATTCTGTCGCTGGCTACGATCAAAAGTTTGTCTTCTCCGACAGCGTAGCTGTCTCTAACTTTTCCTCTATAGACTAAGGGGAGAGATTTAATAGAGGTTTTAACAATTTCGGCCATTTAAAGTCCTCGGTGGAATTGAAAATGACGGTAAAAAAAGTGCACCGTCTTTGGTGCACATTTTAATTAAACCAACTCGTCTATAACCAGCTCAAAGCTTTAAATTTCCGTACTTTTCCGACAGATTACTGCTATTTTACAAAAGCGCTTTGGACCAGAAGGGCAAAGAAAGGTTGAGCTTTCTGCATGGCTTCCTGAAGCTGCAGCTCGGTTTGTCCTGACTTCTTGGTGATTTCGGCGGCTAACAAAATCGTTTTGCCTTCGAGAGGAACGGCATAGTAGGTCACGGCGTTTTTAGACTCGGAAGTCACAGGATACTCCAGATATTTAATCTGAGAATTTTCCAATTTCTTTGCCGTGAGGCCCGGTTTGTCTTTTTCCAAACCAGCCATAATGCTGTCAACGGTTGCGCCCTCCGGAGTGCTGATCAGAGAGACTGCGTATGGGCCGTCGCCGGATTCGCTTCTCCATGTCATTAGCGTGGTTCCGTTAGCATTCAGATCTTGGCTGACATCCCATGAAATCGGAAGCTGGAGGGTCAAAGGTGTTTCCAAGCCTTTGACTTGGACATTGACCATCTTGCGGTAACCGGCCTGCCATTCGTCCATCGGGTTTGGATAACGCATGGAGAGGAGGTAGGGGACGAGCGGATCGATAACTTTTTCTTCGGTACCGGCCTTGAAGTTGTTAATCCAAGCTTCCGCCTTATCCATTCTTTCTTTACTGAAAGTATCGTTCATCCATTTGGTGACTTGGTCTTTAGCTTCGCCGCCTTTCTCAAGTCCCTGCTGCCATTTTTCTTTAAATTGGTCTTTGATGCCGGGCCACTTCTCTTTCAATTCCTGAGAATACTTGTCGACTTCTCCCGGGGTTTTATCTGCCCAATCCTTTACGGTATCCGTTATGGAATCAAAGAAAGAGGTTGCTTTCTGGCCGAAGCTTTCTGCAGCAGGAGCATTTTGGACTGCTGCCGGCGCATCGGAAGCGGTTTGGGCCTGAACTGAAGAAAGTGCAGCGGCTGCAAGCACTGCAAGCAAAGTCTTCTGATACATAATAAAATTTCCTTTTTATTAATCGGATAAGAGAAGAGTACACGTTCTTGGCTGAAGCTTCGAAGTTCGACTCTCAAAAAGAACACTCCGAATCGTTTTTTGTTAAAGGTCTTTTCAATGGTTTTCCGCTGGCAAATTTGGTTTTTGATTTCTTTCCTGGCCGTGGCCTCCTGGAGTTTGTACAACTCTATGAATTCGTACGGAGAAGGAGAAGAACTGGGGCAAGCCAACTGGGAATATGCCGTCAAACAAGACTTTCCGTCCTTGGAAGCCTTCTGTCAGAAAAAAGGTTTAACCTCGACTGCAAAAGAACCTGCCGGTTATACCGCGGCTCCTTTTTCCGATGAAAATCCTTTGTTTTGTTCTCCGACTTTAGAGCAAGCAAAAGCTTCTTACGGGCTGTTTGTTCAAACTCAAGCAAGAAAAGCCAGCATTCGGCTGACTTTTCAGTTTATCGGCTGCTGGATAGCCATTCTTCTTGTCTGTTTCGGCGCGATGAAGTTCATCAACAGAAATCAGAACAAGAAGAAATCTAATTAATCACCGTCTTTGATTTCTTCCCGAAGCTTTTTGCTAGCTTCGTAGGGAGAAGCTGCTCCGCAGATAGCAGAGACGACAGCGATACCGTCTACGCCGGTCAGCATCGTCTCTTTAGCGTTAGACGCATTAATTCCGCCGATAGCCACTACCGGTAAGGAAGTTTGCTTTTTGAGTGCCTTGAGCTCTTGGAGCCCGATAGCTTTGCCGGCGTCCTTTTTAGTGGCCGTCGCAAAAACCGGACCGATGCCCAAATAGTCAACATCCTCGGTTACCGTCTGCATTTCTTCTTGGCTGCCGACGGAAAGACCGATGATGACATTTTTTCCCATCAGCCTTCTTACTTCATTCACAGGCAAATCTGCTTGACCCACATGAACACCGTCGGCTCGGCAAATTAAAGCGATATCGAGATGGTCGTCAATGATTAAAGGCACACCTGTTCCGCAAAGGGCCTTCTTTAACAGAAGAGCGGCATCAAGCTGTTTGCGTTTTTTCCATTCGGGGGCACGCAGCTGGACGACGGTGGCACCACCGCGAACAGCCTCTAAGGCGGTTTCAACCATCTGTTCCGGTGTCGGACACAGATTGGCATCCAAAACCAGATATAAAGACAGATCGATTGGATTAGGCATTAAAGTCTTCCGGTTTTAAGTTGTACAGGGCGTCCAGGTAGGCGACATGGAAAGAACCGGGGCCGTGAGAGTCAGCCGCAGCTTTTTCGGAAGCCTTTTTAACATAGGCGCAGCAGGCGGCTGCAGCTTCAAGCTTGTTATCCGTGCTGCTGATGAAAGCGGCAATTAAAGTGGACAGAGAGCACCCCGTGCCGACAACCTTCGTAATCAAGGGGTTCCCACCTTCAGCTGAATAGGTGGAAGTGCCGTCAGTGATATAGTCTGTTTTGCCCGTGACGACCACAATAGAAGAATAGTGTTCGGCCAATTCGACGGCAGCCTGAACGGCGGAATCAGAAGAGTCTGTACTATCTACGCCTTTTCCGCCTGAGCCTTGACCGGCGAGAAATTTGATTTCAGAAGCGTTGCCGCGAATTACGTCAGGACCGGTTCTCATCAATTCAAAGATGATTTTGTCACGCCAAACGAGAGACCCCGCAGCTACCGGATCCAAGACCCATGGTTTTCCTAATTCTCTGGCTTTTCGGGCGGCGGCTTTCATGATTTGGACGCGCATTGAAAACGGCGTTCCGACATTGATGGACAGACCATCGCAGATGCCGACAAAGTCTTCAGCTTCGCCTTCTCCGACAACCATAGCAGGAGAAGCGCCCGCAGCTAACAAAACATTTGCGGTAATTTCTTGGACTACTTCATTGGTCACACAATGAATCAAAGGATTCTTTCTTCTAAGGAGACTCAAATATTCAGCTACTGAAGAGCCGGGAATGAACTGGACAGCGGTCATTACTTTTAGCAGATTAAATAATAAAGCACCAAGTTTAAGGCTAAGTTTTTAATAAAAAACGAAACCGAGCAACAGGGTGCTTCAATTAGGTAGGCAGAAAACTTTTACCAGGCCAAATAGGCTTGTCTAAGCATATAAACGCAAAGGCAGCAAAGCAGGCAGGCAAAGCATTTTTTGAGAGGCTTCACGTCGATAGAGTGGGCGACCTTTGCTCCGAGAGGTGCGAAAAGGACGCTGGGGATAGCTAAAGCGAATAAAGCCGGGATGCAGATATAGCCAATATCAACAGGCCATTGCGGAAGTCCTTGGACGTTCCATCCGCTGATGATGTAGCCCATGGTACCGAATAAAGCGATTGGAAATCCTAAAGCGGCGCTGGTTGCCACAGCATTGTGCATTTTGACATTGCACCAAATCATCCAGGGGACGGAAATGAAGCCGCCGCCGGCACCCACTAAGGCCGAAAGGATACCGATAATGGTACCGACAAATATGCGGCCGATATTTCCGGGAAGTTCTCTGTCAGCTTTCGGACGCTTATTCATGAACATCTTGAAAGCAGAAAAACCGACGAAGCAGCTGAAAATCAGAGAGATCCAAAATGTAGAAAGCAGGCTGGCAATTTGCGCACCAAGGAGAGCGCCAAGCAAAATTCCCGGTGCAACGGATGCAACTACATTCCAAAGAACAGCTCCTCTTTTATGGTGAGCCCTAACTGAGGAAAGTGAAGTAAAAGTGATGGTTGCCAAGGAAGTAGCGATGGCAACATGAACAATATGATCTTGGGGAATGAGCGAAGCAGGGATGAGCATGATCAAGAAAGGCGTCATAATCATTCCGCCTCCGATTCCTAAAAGGCCTGCTAAAAATCCGGTGCAGCATCCTAGTGCAGCGAGGAGCGCAATTGTTTGTAATTCCACTTGAACCTCTTTTCTTGTGTAACTTGTGTCTTGGGAAAGTTTTAGTAATAGAAAACAAATCGGGAATATAACGCTTAGATACCGATGATTACAGGACTGAAAGGACAAGATTCGGGAAAAATCGGATTTCCTCTTTGCCTTCGAAGTGCTATCACCTCTTCTTGGAGCGGGTGAATTTTTGAAAAATCAGGAACTCGAAACCGGCTTTTGCTGTGCCGGTGTGTCGGCGCAGCTTCGCGATTGATAAATTTGGAAGGTATAGATGGATAAAGACTACTTTGAAGGTTTTCGGTTAAACGAAGAAATTACCTTAAGGAAGATAGAGATCTTTTTGTCTTTCATGGAGACGGGTAATTTGGGAAAAACAGCTGAAGCTTTAAATATGAGTTCGGTCAGTATTCATCGTGCACTTCATTCTCTGGAAGACGGTTTGGGCTGTCCACTGTTTTCTCACCGCGGACGGCTCCTGCGTCCTTTGGAGACGGCCAAGCTTTTTCAATCTCATTGCCAAGAAGTAATCGATCATTTGACCCATGCGGTTGAACTCACAAAAATTGCGGGCGGCGTCGGCAGTCCCTTGGTGAAAGTAGGAACTTTATATTCTCTTACTATCCGTACACTTCCGCATTTGATTAATGCTTCGAAATTGCGCCGCCCGGGAATTGAATTTGAATTAACGATGGGTTCAAATGAGAAGCTGTTGTCTAAGCTTGACAGAAACGAGCTTGACCTCATTGTCATTGCTTTAGATGAGCAAAGTGATTTGCCAAGTCATTTTGAAATCCTGCCCCTTTTTGTTGATGAACTATTTCTCGCCACTCCTGCCTGGATGAAAATCCACACTCAAGAGGCGGTTCCTTTGTCTGCCTTTGAAAACGAACGGTTCATCACTTTGGCACCGGGCTTTGCCACGTATGAAGATTTTCGACAGCTGTTTAAGAAGGCTGATATTGCTCCTAAACACATAACCGAAGTTAAGGACATTTTCTCTGCATTGAGTTTAGTAAACGCAGGCGTGGGGGTTTCCATTCTTCCCGGAAGAATGGCTGCAGTTTATCCGGATACCGTTAAATTTATTCCGCTTCAGCCTCCATGCCGCAGAAGTCAATCCATCACAATGGTGTTTAAGCGCAGCAGACAGCATGAGCCGAATATCTTGGCCTTGGTAGCCGAAGGAAGAATGTTTGCGCGAAGTCTAAGAAACAAATAGGCCTTACTGCATAAATTCGAGCTGGTCGAAGATTTCTTCCACACCCATGGTTTGGGCGCTGACGCATAAACTTTCCAAGAAAGCTTTTTTAGTTAGTCCTGTCAACGTTTCTCCGGGAGGCATTTCAATTGCAACATTGCAGCCTCTTTGGAAAACACTGACCATCGCTTCATGCCATTGGGTTCGGCGGCACATATTAAAGAGAAGGTCTTCTTTGAGTTTTGCAGGATCAAAAATCGCCCGGCCGGTAGAGCAGCTGATGTAAGTAATGCGGGGTCTGGATAGCTCTACCTTGGAGAATTCTTCTGCTAAGGCGTTTGCGGCGCCGTTAAGGAGTTCACAGTGTGAGGGGACCGTAATCTTAATGCGTACGCATTTGACTGCCCCTGCTTTTAGGGCGCTTGCAGAGGCATTGCTCATGTTTTCATCGCTGCCCGCGATAACGATTTGATCTTCTGCGTTGTAATTGGCGATGAAGCACCCGGTATCAGTACAAATTTGCTCAACCGTTCCTAAAGTCAATCCGACGACGGCAGTCAAACCGTATCCGGTTGGATAGGCTTCCTGCATCAGGGTTCCTCTTCTATAAACCATTTTTAGCGCGGTTTGTATCGGCAAAGCACCTGCTATCACGGCGGCGGGAAAGGCGCCGATGGACAGTCCTGCAGTAAAAGACGGTTTTAGACCTTTTTGAATGAAGTCATTGGCCCAACTGACGCCGCAAATAAGCAGGGCAGCCTGAACATTGGCATTGTGTTGGAGCGCATCTTCGGTTGTGAGTTCGTCCAAGCTTTTGTTCAAGGTTCGGACGCAGAGATCTTCGTAGAAATCACGGTTTGCAATCCCGTCTAGCATGCCGGGATACTGAGAACCTTGACCTGGAAAAGAGAAGAGGATTTTACGCATAAGATCACCAAGGATTATCGGTTAAGAGCGGACCGGTATTTGTTTTAAGAAGAACCTTCTTCGATTTAAGCCACTCTTTATAAGAGAATCCGCCTTTAGAAGTTTGAATCTGAATATCAAGTTGGAATTTGGGCGTCAGAATCCAAGATTTCAACGAAGCTAAACACTTCAGCTCTTCTTCATTATTGGCTCTGACAACTAAATCAATATCGCTTGTGTCTCGAAAATATTGCCTTCCGACTGCTAAAGAAAAACCGAAAGAACCTGAAACTCCCCATTTCACTGAATTTTTTAGTTCTTCATTTGCTTGAATCAATTCTGAGAATTCCTTTAAATAGTCGATCTGGGAAGACTGAAGGTCGGTCGATGATAGAAGTGCAACTGCGTCTTCCGGAGAGAATTTCTTTAAGACATCCTGACTTGAAATAAAACTACCGTATCGTTGACGTCTCTGCGTTCCTCGGAAACCGACCGGAATTTTTTCTAATGAGAAGAAGTCTCGTCTGACAACGCATGGAAGACCTTCTTTTATCGAATCTTGCGCCCAGGCGGGTGCATCATCCGGCAGAAGAGTCTGCGGACGCAGAAAAAGAAGATCGTGCGGAAGAAAAGCTTTGAGGTTCATGCCGTCAATGATAAAGGAGTCTGAGAAAACGGTCAGATTCAAAATAAATAAAGTGAAACGGTTATTGAAACGAAAGTTAATCTCGATAATTTTTTAAATACATATGGTTAAGATGAATTAAAAGGGTTTTGAATCAAAAATTTCATTAAATTAAAGTTAATGAAGTGACGTGAATACTTATTGAAAGAGGCAGCCTGAATTTTCATAATTTAGAAAAGCAATCACATTCCCAAAGGAGCAATAAATGCAGTTTGGCTCAGAGCCTAAAATTTGGGACAAACGCCGCCGCTTGAAAAAAGAGCGGCTGTCCCGCTTAAAACAAGACGGTAAGGTTATTCCAACTGAAAATATCGTTGCAGCCTTAGAGGCCGTTATTGAACCAGGCAACAAGGTCGTTCTTGAAGGTAATAATCAGAAACAGGCAGATTTTCTCGCCAGATCTTTGTGCGAAGTCAATCCGGATAAAGTCCATGATCTGCACATGATTATCCCTAGCATGAGTCTTCCGGAACATTTGGACGTGTTTGAAAAAGGCATCGCCAGAAAGTTAGATTTTTCCTACTCCGGCGCACAAAGCCTTAGAACTTCACAGCTTCTTGAAGACGGTGCATTGGAAATCGGTGCCGTTCATACTTATATCGAACTTTATTCCCGTCTCTACGTCGATCTCATCCCCGACGTTGTATTGGTTGCTGCTTATGCAGCAGACAGAGAAGGTAATCTCTACACCGGTCCGAGCACGGAAGACACTCCGGCACTGCTCGAAGCCGCAGCTTTCCATGACGGTATCGTGATTGCCCAGGTCAATGAGATTGTTGACGATCCCAAAGATTTGAGACGCGTTGATATTCCAGGTTCTTGGGTTGATTTAATCGTGAAGAGCGATAAGCCCTTCTTTATTGAACCGTTGTTTACCCGCGATCCACGCCAGATTAAGAACCAACATGTTTTGATGGGGATGATGGCCTTGAAGGGGATCTATGGGCGCCACATGGTTCAGTCTTTGAACCATGGTATCGGTTTTAATACGGCAGCTATTGAACTTCTTCTTCCTACTTACGGTGAAGAACTGGGTCTTAGAGGCAAGATTTGCAAAAACTGGTGCTTGAATCCGCATCCGACGCTAATCCCGGCTATTGAAAGCGGCTGGGTTGAAAGCGTTCACTCATTCGGCGGTGAGCTCGGCATGGAAAAATACATGGCTGCACGCCCGGATGTATTCTTTACCGGCGCTGACGGAAGTATGCGTTCTAACAGAGCTTTCTGCCAAATGGCCGGCCAATATGCAGCCGACATGTTTATCGGCTCCACTCTGCAGATTGATGCTGAAGGCAACTCCTCTACCGTTACCAAGGGACGCTTATCGGGTTTCGGCGGAGCTCCGAACATGGGCCACGATCCTCACGGAAGACGGCATGCCACAAAAGCATGGCTTGACATGATCAAAGAACCAAGTCCAACTGCCCGCGGCCACAAGCTGGTTGTTCAGATGGTTGAAACATTCCAGGCTAAGGCTAAACCGACATTCGTCGAAAACTTGGAAGCCGTTCAGGTTGCTAAGGACGCCGGAATGCCTCTTGCCCCGATCATGATTTACGCTGATGACGTCACTCATCTTCTGACAGAAGAAGGAATCGCTTATCTGTACATGGCTGATTCCATGGAAGAGAGGAAAAAGATGATTGCAGCAGTCGCAGGCATTACCGATATCGGTCTCAGAGCAAACCCGAAGGATGTCGAAAAACTGCGTCAGTCCGGTAAGGTGGCCTTCCCATCTGATTTGGGAATCGATAAGTCTAGAGCTACCCGCTCCATGCTTGCAGCCAAGAGCATTGCTGATTTGGTTGAGTGGTCCGGCGGTTTGTATGAACCACCGGCAAAATTCCGGAGCTGGTAATGAATTCTTCCTTCTCTGATCTTCACTTTCTGGCTGCAAATGCTTCTTTAGCTTTGATAGAAGAAGCGTTCTTGGCCCCTAAGCCCGGATTAGTAGACAGGAGAAGCAGCGGCAGCCATTCCGATATGGATTTGACCTTGATGGAGAGGTCCGCTCAGTGTCTCGAACCCTTCTTCCTGGAGATGGCAAAAGTCTCTTGGGGAAGGGAAGTTGATGCGGTTCTTCGAGAAGAGATTGGCCTTATCGGCAGAGAGGCGGAAGCCCAGATGCTTTCTGTGACCGGAGGCGTGAATACGCACAAAGGAGCAATCTGGTCGTTAGGACTTTGCAGTTCCGTTCTGGCATCGCATCAGATGAATACGTCAAAGAGACGATTCTTCCAAGACATTGCCAAATTGGCCTCCACCGAAGACAGAAAGGCATCCTCTCATAAACCGACACACGGTCAAACGGTTAAGCAGCTTCATGGTTTGACGGGAGCAAAAGAAGAAGCTCAGGGAGGTTTCCCTCATATTGTCTATGCTTCCTTACCGATGCTTCATCATTCTCGCAAGAGAGGCTGTTCGGAAGAAAGCGCCAGAATCAACAGCCTGCTGGCTTTGACGGCTTCTCTTAATGACACTTGCGTTGCCTACCGGGGAGGAATGGAAGCTCTACGAGGGCTGCAGAAAAAGAGCCGTGAGTTTCTTCAGGCCGGAGGCTTTGAAAGTAAAGACGGAGAAAGAATACTGGAAGAACTTGATGTCTGGAGCAGAGCGCGGAGAGTCTCTCCCGGAGGCGCCGCGGATCTGCTGGCTACCACATTGTTTATAGATAAATTTAGTTCAATTAGGATTAATTAGGTCGACTATTATGGAAAAAGTTACCTTAACCCTTCAGGCGCCGAAGACATTGGATAAGAACGTCCAATTACAAAACGGCGTAGTGAGTTCGGGCGATCTGGAAGTAGTGTTTGAATCTTCTGACGGCGATACTTTGACCGTGATTATTAAGAGTTCTGTAGATAACAGTGCAGAACGCTGGAAGGCATTATTTTCCCGCATCCAACAATTCAATTCGCTGCCTGCAGGCCGCATGCGGATTAACGATTTCGGAGCATCTCCCGGAGTTGTGCGCTTAAGAGTTGAACAAGTTTTAGATGAGGCCGAACATGCATAACAAAGAGAGTTTTATTGAATTAGGCGCTCGTCAAAGAGCTAAAGCCATTTTAGATTCCGGTTCATTCCGTGAAATTCTCGGACCCTTTGACGGCGTGGAATCTCCGTGGTTGGAACCGCAAGGGATCGTTCCTCAATCAGATGACGGCATGGTCATTGCTAAGGGAACAATACAGGGCAAGAACGCCGTTGTCGTTGCTATCGAAGGCTCTTTCCAGGGCGGAAGCATGGGCGAAGTCTCGGGCGCAAAAATGGCGGCGGCCATTGACTTAGCAGCAGAAGACTGCTTGGCAGGCAAACCGACTACCGTGGTGCTGTGCCTAGAGACCGGCGGAGTACGTCTGCAGGAAGCCAACTTAGGTCTGGCCTCCATCGCAGATATTCATGCTGCAATTGTCAGAGCAAGAGAAGTTACACCGGTTATCGGCGTTATAGCCGGCACCGTCGGATGCTTCGGCGGTATGTCTATTGCAGCCGCATTGTGCAGCTACCTTGTGGTGACCAAAGAAGCTCGTCTTGGTTTAAACGGCCCTCAGGTAATTGAGCAGGAAGCCGGCATCCGTGAGTACAACTCTAAAGACAAACCGTTTATTTGGCAGATGACTGGCGGTGAAGTCAGATCCAGATGCGGCTTTGTGGACAAATTAGTTAAAGATGATGTTCCGGAAATCAGAAAGGCCGTTGAAGAATGTGCAGAAAAGGGCGTTCCTGAACATTTCAGGACCGGATGTATTGATTATTTCTTAGAAAAACTTTCTGCCTATGACACTGCTGAGCAAGCTCAGCCGGGAACCGCCGAAAAACTCTATGAAGGAGGATTTAAACATGACTAATGCAAAAACCCGCGGTGCCGTTTGGTTAGAGAAGCTTGCGCCGGCCGGCGTCCCATTCCTTCCTTTGATAGATTCCGTCAAGGCAGTAGAACAGGACGGTGTGATTTATGTCGCCGTCGTCCCTGATTCGAATAATCATTATCCTCGTGCAAGAACCGGAGAAGTTGGACTTTTAGAAGGCTGGACTTTGGCTAAAACCATCAGCACCATCGTTAAGGAAGATGCTGATAAGGCAGAAAAGCGTCCAATCGTTGCTATTGTTGACGTAACCAGCCAGGCTTACGGCAGAAGAGAAGAGGCCTTCGGTATTCATCAGGCTTTAGCCGGCTCGGTGGCGGCTTATGCCAAGGCGCGTGAGGCCGGTCATCCGATTGTTTCCTTGATCGTAGGAAAAGCGATGTCAGGGGCCTTCTTAGCTCACGGCTACCAAGCCAACCGTATTTTGGCCTTAGACGATCCTAAAGTTTTAATTCATGCGATGGGAAAAGAATCCGCCGCCAGAATTACACTGCGCAGCGTAGCCGAACTTGATAAATTTGCCGCCAAGGTTCCTCCGATGGCCTATGACATTAAGCACTATGCGGAATTAGGTCTCTTGGAAAAACTTCTCAAGGTTTCGTCTGCTGACGATCCGAGTGAAGCAGATGTTAAACAGGCAGCAGACGAAATTGCAGCTGCCATTCAGAAGGCTAAAGAAAGTCCGCGTGATCTCAGAAATCGCTTGGGCAGTCCGAACCGTAAAGCAACATCAGAAGTCAGACGCTTAGTCAAAGAAGCTTGGTAAAAAATCCTTTCTTTCTTAGCTAGAACACTCAGTCATTTCTTTTTGAGGCTGAGTGTTTTTTTGCATATTAACAATGCGGCGAAATGAGATCACTCTTTTCTTCTCTTAATCAAAATTTCATTTTGACGTTAAAATCTTCTATTTGATATCGAAAAACAGCAATAGACGCGCATAAGGACGGACACCTGAGTTGCGCGGAAAGTGGAGAAATAAATGGCCCAGGAAGGCACAGCATCAGACGTAACTTTTTATTGGTACGACTACGAAACTTTCGGTACCGATAAGAAACGGGACCGGCCTGCGCAGTTCGGCGGTTTCAGGACGGACGCAAACTTCCGCCGCAAAAGCAAGGATATGCTGATTTACTGTTCTCCTGCCGATGACTATCTTCCGCACCCGGAAGCGTGTCTTTTAACGGGGATTACGCCTCTTATGTGTCTAACGGAAGGCGAGCCCGAGGCTGTTTTTGCCAACAAAATTTATAAAGAGTTTAAAGAACCGAATTCTATTGTTCTCGGCTATAACAATTTAAAGTTTGATGATGAAGTCAGCAGATTCATGTTCTGGAGAAATCTCATCAACCCGTATGACAGGGAGTTCGGAGAAGGACGCGCCAGAATGGATATGTTTACCGTGATTAAAGCGCTTTATGCCTTTAAACCGGGAACCTTGAATTGGCCGCATAAAGAAAACGGTTCCGTTTCGATGAAGCTCGAAGAGCTGACCAAGGCAAACGGCTTAGTCCACGACCATGCTCACGATGCTTTGTCTGATGCGCGGGCAACGGCTTTACTGGCCAAGAAGATTAAAGATACGGAGCCGAAGTTTTGGGATTACGCCGTCAGTTTGTCTAATAAAGAGAATGTGCAGAAATTGCTGGACTCTCAGACCGCCCTCTTAGCTGTCGCCGATTATTCCATTCCCGCGACAAAGAACCTGCGTTTGCTTTTCCCGATTCTGAAATCAGGCAAAGAATATTTATGCTGGGATTTAACTGCCGATCCGGCTGAACTGCCGCAGCTTAAAGATTCAGATTTAGAAGCCAGAACGAATTTAACTGCAGAAGATAGGGAAGCGGGCAAAAAGCCTCTTCCGTTTGTGAGCCTCTCAGCCAATAAATATCCTTTTGTCGTCAAAGCCTCTCCCTTCTATAAAAACGAATTTGAACAGATGTTCGGCATAAGCCGAACAGAACTGGCAGAGAGAACAAAATTCTTAAAAGAGATGGATAAAAGTTTTGTCAGCAATCTTTATTTGAAGCTCAACGAAATTCGTCGGGAACATTTCGAAGGAACTCAACCGAAGGATGAAGATATTGAAACGGCACTTTATTCCGGCGGTTTTGTCGGCGATCAAGACAGAAGAGTTCTTGATGAGCTCAGAGCAATGAATGAGTTTGAATTGTCCGAGAAATCTTTAACCAAAGATTTTCAGTACAAAGGCATGGATAAGTTAATCCGCCGCTTTATTTCCAGGAATTATCCGGAAGCGATGACCGAGCAGGATTCTGCGGATTGGTATTTATATAAATCTCAGCATTTGATTCGCGGGGCAAACGGCAGCCGAACCTTTGAAGAGTATTTCAAACTTCTTGATGAACTTGCTGAAAGACCCAACGTCAATATGGAACTCATTGAGGAACTGAGAGAGTACGGAGAAGGTCTTCAAGAAGATTTACAGTAAAGGAACAATCCGCGATGTTAGTGCACCCAGAATTTGATCCTATTGCCTTCCATATCGGCTCATTCGGCATTCATTGGTACGGTTTGATGTACCTTATCGGATTTGCGCTTTTTTATACCCTCGGTCTCTATAGAAGCCGCCAGGCTTGGCGAGACATTACCAAAGAAAACCTGGAAGACCTGTTATTTCTTGGAATGATCGGCGTCATTCTCGGCGGACGACTGGGGTTCGTTCTTTTTTATCAGCCGGAATACTACTTCAGTCATCCGCTGCAAATTTTTGCGGTCTGGCAAGGCGGCATGAGTGCACACGGCGGTTTTATCGGCGTGATTTTAGCTATCTGTTATTTTGCCTGGAGCAAAAAGAAGTCTCCTTTGACTGTCGGAGATTTTGTTGCACCGCTGGTTCCGCTGGGTTTTTTCTTCGGTCGTTTAGGAAACTTCATCAACGGGGAATTGTGGGGAAGGGCTGCGGATCCGAATTTTCCGTTAGCGATGATTTTTCCTCAAGCAGAAGACAACATTCCGCGTCATCCTTCGCAGCTCTATGAGGCTACCGCTGAAGGCTTGATTTTATTTTTGATTGTTTGGATTTATTCGATTAAACCAAGGCCGAGAGGCGCTGTTTCCGGGCTGTTTTTCCTGGTTTATGGGGTTGGCAGATTTATCGTTGAGTTCTTCAGAGAACCCGACAGCTATCTCGGACTGCAGGCACTGTCCTTGTCGAGAGGACAGTGGCTGTGTATTCCTTTGATTGCTGCCGGCATCGGTTTGATGGCCTATGCCTACCTTAAGAAAGAGAAGGCTTAACCGCCGAAAGCATCAGAGAAGGTGCGGTCTTCTTTGAGGCCGCATCTGACAAACAAGTAGTCAGTGACGGAGTTAACCATCGGTGTGCTTCCGCACAAATAAGCATCGCAGTCAGTGAAGTCGCCGATAATTTCAGCAGCGTGCTTGGTGATTCTGCCCTTGAGTCCGGGCCAGTTTTCATCTTTGGAGACGACCGGATAGAACTTAAAGGCCGGATAGCTTTCTGCTAAAGATTCCAGTTCAGATAAGAATGCCAAATCCTTGGCGTGACGAACACCCCAGAAGAGAGAAATATCTCTGCCTTCCAAGTCATCGTTAGCTTTAAGTGTACGAAGAATGCTCATTACCGGAGCAATTCCTGTGCCTGTTACTAAGAAGACGGCTTTCTTATCTTTCGGAGTATTAAAAGTGAAAGTTCCGAACGGTGCTTCTGCTTTCAGGACGTTGTCTTCCTTGACGGCACCGTTGAAGAGAAGTCCTGTGAATAAGCCGTTGCTGACATGACGAATGTAAAGGTCAGCTGTAGTTTGCTGAACAGCCGGAGAGGCAAAAGAGTAGCTTCTGGAATCGCCGTTGGGCAAAAGAATATTGATGACCTGACCGGCCTCAAAGTCGAATTTCTGACCGTCAACGCGTTCAATGGTCATGCTCAGGATATCGTCGCTCACCTTAACGATCTTGACAATTTTTACATCGAACTGTTTTGCTGATTTCTTTGTTCTTCTGGCGTTTTTAGCTTCGATTACAAGGTCAGTTGCCGGGACCGCGGTACAAAGAAGAATCATGCCGTTTTTCTTATCTTCTTCAGTCAGGGCAAGAGGCGTTTTTGAGTAGCTGACTTCGCCGGTGCACAATTTGCTCTTGCAAGCACCGCAAGCACCCATTCTGCAGCCTAAAGTCAGTAAGACTCCATTTTTTTCAGCAGCCTGGCTGACGGTTTCTCCATCTTCGGCCGCAAAAATAATATTGGAATCTGCAATTTGAATTTTATGAGACATACTAGTCACTTATCATGCAAAAAATAAACGCTCTGGATTATACCAAAGCGTTTGTTAGGTCCCCCGCTTGAACCGTCCGACTTGTGTCCTGAACCGAAGGTTCAGGGTGGACGCCTCTGACTAGTCTTAGGAGCAGCAGCGCGTGCCGCTCAACAGAGAGGAAGCCAAGTTAGCATCCATACGATTTAGTATTGGTTCAAAGAACAACCAGTCGCTAATCGTATTCCGCAGGGGATGGATGTATTGTATGAGTGAAACTTTTAGAAGTAAATAGATGAAGCCTCTAATTGAGCTTTTGATAACTTTTGGTTTCAGTATGACTGGGAACGCTTAAGAGTATCCTGGCAGAAAACCAGCAGCGATTCCAGCTTCTTTTCAACATCCGGGGGCACGGCTGCAGGCGTTGAATCCCTTGAATAAATGAGCTGAAGAATGGCGTAAAGCAAGATGCGAGTTTGCTTATTGGGAGTGAGGACGAGGTCTTTACCTTGATTTACATTTCGAACTGCCTGATTAATTTCGTTGACAGCTTTTTCGATTAAGGGCAGATCTTCCGGCTCCAGCTGCAGTGCGAGCTGGACGCCTTGGATATTGAATGTTTTAGGTACGGAAGTCATGAGGTTTTCTTGGCTGACTCAATGATGGAATCGATCTTCTTAATGTTGGCGTTGATATCCTGTACTGCGATATCGATCTTTTCCCGCAGCGAGACTATCTCATCATTTTGTTTTTGAATTTCGATACTCTGTCTTGCAGCTTTTTCAAACAGTCTTTGGTTTTCCAGCTGCAGCTGTTGGAGGCGGATTGCCATTTGGTGGACCGCCTCCTCCAGTTTCCGGACCGTATCAGAAACCATCAGGATTAGTTATCCTTTAAGCCAAGAACGTCGGCCATGTTGTAGAGGCCGTTGTGCTTGCCGATTAAAAATGCTGCGGCTTTTAAAGCTCCTTGAGCGTAGCCTTCACGGGAAGCGGAAAGGTGAGCGATTTCGATTCTCTCACCTTTACCGGCAAAGATAACGCGGTGGTCGCCTACGACATCGCCGCCGCGAAGAACGGCAAATCCGATGGAACCTTTAACGCGGGGACCGGTGTGTCCGTGACGAGCCCATTCTGCAACATCTTCAAGTTTCTGCCCGCGGGCTTCAGCGATTACACGGCCCATTTCAACGGCTGTACCGCTAGGAGCGTCCACCTTACGGCTGTGATGCATTTCCACGATTTCACAATCGTAATCCGGCATGAGCTTAGCTGCTTCAGCAAGGAATTTGAAAGTAACATTTACTCCGGTGCTCATGTTCGGGGCAAAAGCGATTGGGATGACTTTAGCGGTTTCATCGATCAGATTTTTCTGTTCAGCAGAAAAACCCGTGGTACCGATAACCATTGCTATTTTGTCCTCACCGCAGACTTTGAGATAACCGACGGTTCCTTCAGGTCGGGTGAAGTCAATCAGAACTTGAGCTCCGGAGGCTTTAAGGCAAGCTGTATCAGCGGTGACTTTTACGTTGCTTTCTTTTCCTAAGAAAGCAGCGGCATCCTGTCCGATAGAAGAGGAGCCGGCATGATCCAATGCAGCGACAAGTTCGAATTCGGGATTATTCATGACCGCTTCGATGAGCATTTTGCCCATTTTGCCGCTGGCCCCTGAGATTGCGGTTTTAATCATTATTGAGCTTCCTTATCAGTGGAGGAGACTGATGAATCTTGTTCTTGGATTACTGGTTGAGCCTGTGCAGAGGAGTCGGCGGCAGCCTCTTTTTCTTTTTTCATGTCCTCGTTGCGCTTGATGGAGCTTTCGCGGGCTCTTTCGCCCAAGATCATGAGATCAGCGTCTGTTTCGTCCGGCATTTTATCGGCCTTGAAGCTTTCGACTCTTCCATCATCATCGAAATAGACCTGAAGTTTACGGATCTGAGTTTCTCCGATTCGCGGATTCAGGTAATAGATGTAGTCCCATTCATTTTTGTGGAAAGAACTTATCAGGGTCGGTGTACCGAGAAGAAAAATTACCTGATTTTTAGTCATACCCTCATGAAGAGACTCGAGCATTTCGCTAGTCACCACGTTTCCCTGATGAACGTCAGGGCGGTATGGTTTCAAATAACCTGGAAGGCTGTCAGTAGAGCAACCGCTAATTAAACATACGGATGAGATAGCCGCAACTGCAAAAAATCGTTTCATGAGTTGAATTTAATGGACAATATAGTAACAGGCTGTATGATAGCTAACTAAGGATAGAAATGGAAAGGCTAAATGATAAAGAAAACATTCAATCCGGCAAATCCCTTTGATCTTAAAGATCTAGGATTGAAGGCGACCGGGCCAAGATTAAAAATTTTAGATCTTTTTATTAAGAACGCAGACTCCGGTAAGAAACGCCATATGAGCGCGGAGGAGGTTTTCCGTACTCTCGTTCAAGAAGGCGAAGATGTCGGCTTAGCAACGGTGTACCGCGTACTGGCACAGTTTGAAACTGCAGGCATTCTTGTACGCCGTACTTTTGATAAAGACAACGCTTTATTTGAGCTTAACGACAATCATCACCACGATCATTTGATTTGCGTCAGCTGCGGCAAAGTCGAAGAGTTTGTGGATCCGGAGATTGAAGAGAAGCAAAAAGAGATTAGCAAGAAACACGGTTTCAGTTTAGTGCATCACTCTATGGCTCTGTACGGACTATGTTCAGACTGCCAGAAGAAAGAGGCCAAGTAAAAAGTCAAAATAACATTCTTTGATTTGCAGAAAGATTAGAGGGGCGGGGCGAGGAGAGTTGTCTTCTCACGCTCCTCCAATTTTTTGAAACTGCATATCTTCACATCAAAAGAGTTCAGCTTTCAGGAAAACAGTTGCTGACCTTTCAACGTGCGAGCCTAGAGCACAACGGAATGTGAACTCTCAGGAAAAGATCTGATAATGCTCAGAAATTCTTCCGGTCGGCTAGGAAATAAACTTAAGATTAGAAAATATGATCTGGAGGTTCATTTGGATGAACACGAAAGAGTTCGCCTCAGTCTTGAGGAAGATTATGAACAAAAGAGTACTACTTTGTCTCCTGTAGAAGAGGAGATAATCAAATACTGTTTGAACTGGAGTAACAGATATATTAAGAAAAATACTCTGGAAGCGGCTCATCGTGCAAAACAATGAGCCGCAAAGAAATGAGCTTGATTACTTAATCATAGCTGTGCCAAAACCTGCAATAGGTTTGTTTTTGGCTTCGGAATAAAGCCACACGTCGTAAACAGCGCCTGGAAGCATATCTTTGGCTACATCTTTAGCTGTGAAAGTAAAGACGATATCTTCAACGCCGTCACCGTTAACATCTTTGATTTCGGAAGAAGTCGGCTTTGCCAGAGAAGTTAAGCTGACTTTGCCGCCAACGGAAGAACGTCCCGGACCAGCAACAGTCTTGGCAAGATTAACATCTTTAACCTTGAGCTTCTTATCGCCAAGCAGCGCAATAGTTACGTTTTCATCACCTTTTGAATTGATTGAATCCGCGAGGACTAAGACGTCATGAGGAGAAAGCTTTTCGAAAGCTTCCTGCATGGCTTGCTGGGCTTTCTCAAATTTTTCAACATTCTTAGCATGAAGCCATTCCTGTGCCTTTTGAGGAGAAATCTTGGCCAACTCTTTTGCTGTCTCTAATTCTTTTGCAACTGTTTTGCCGAGTTCTTTCTCTAAAGAACGGACCTGCTTCATATTCTTTTCATAGGCAGGATGAATGTATTCGACAGCATTGGAAGTATTGATGAAGGACCAGACAGGCCAATCCGGATTGTAGTTGAAGCTTTCCGGTTTGGCATTGAAATGCTGTTTTGTCGCTTCATCCCAAGTCAAGAAGGCTGTCGCCTGAGCCGGTTTTGCTACCGGATAAAGCGGAACATACGGTGTTTCGCTTGGTCTGGCTAACGTTTTGTATGCCTGGATGAAAAGAGGATTTGAGTCCATGACATACACAACGGATTCGTGAGTCGTCGGTCTGGAAATTCCGAAGCCTTTTTCGTGGTACCACTCTCCGGCTTTTCCGTCTTCTTTGGAATCGGCACGAAGAATCTTCTTAACGTCTTCAACACCGAACTTCTTGGTCGGCACTACGCTATAGGGGAACTCATCAGCGGAGTTGAACGTCTTTCCTGTGATTTTCTTCCAAGCGATCTGATTTCTGGAGAAATTGTATTGGGCTTCTCTCAGCTTCGCAGGCTGATAGGCCTCACGGAAATTGAAGTCTGTCCATTGGCCTTCCACGGCTGGTTTGTATTTGCCGTCTTTGATGGCTTTTTCAACTAAGCCCGGAGACACCATGACGCCGTCTTTGTCCGTGACGTCGACTTTGTTCATCATGAAATTGTTCGGGATGTAGACAACTTCATTGTCTTTGACTTTGCGTGCGACCCATTTGTTGCCTTGGTGGATAGCCAATTGCCACACTTCGTTAGGATCAGCAATGGTGTAAGTACGTCCATTGGAAAAGTAGCCGTATTTATCGAGCAAGTCAGTGGCAATCTTGATAGCTTCTCTGGCTGTTGTTGCTCTTTCAGCCATAATTCTTCGAATGCCGTAGCCGACACCGCCGTCTTTAACTTTTTCTTTGTTTTCCGGGAAGATTTGAGAGCAAGCATTGGAAACGATAGTTACGCCTTTTTCATTGACAAACCCGTCCGAGAAAGAAGCTCCTGTCGGAGAAAAGGTTTGAGTCCAATAGAAGCCGAGAGTTTTTTCTGCCTGAGGAATTTCAGCGGCAGATTTTTCGAACTTAATCATCTCGCCGGCTTTATGAGTTTGAGCCGGTACCCAATGCTGCTGAGCGATGATTCGACCGCCGTTGTCTTCGTTATGCCCGATAATCACGGTCCCGGTTTTACTAACGTCTTTTCCGACGATGATAGTAGAGCAGGCGAGAGCATTAGCGCCGAAGGCAATAGCTGCTGATGCAATCGCAACTGAGACTAAAGTCTTTGAAAACATAGTTCCTCCTTGAGATTGAAGTGATTTGATGGAAATTCTTTGATTCCCAATGAGCGAAGGATTCCTATTTTCTATCCTCCATTCACACGCTCATCCTACCGCTTCTCGAGAAAATTTGGAAGGAAAAATCGACTCCGAGAAATATATTGCCTTTCGACCAAATATCAGATATGCCGAAAGTAGAATTGGATAGTCTAAAAATTGTTTGATTCTGGGTTTTGTCTTTTCTTCGCTTGGAAATGACGAGAACAGGAAATGCCTAAAAAGAAAGAAGCCGGCTGAAGAATCTTCAAACCGGCACTCATCATTACTTTTTACTGCAAAAGAACAGAAAAATCAGTTAATTATCCTTGATGAAGCATTTCTTTCGCGTGTTCTCGGGTCACTTCCGTAATCTTCAATCCACCCATCATTCGGGATATTTCTTCGACTCTTTCTTCCGGAGTCAGCAAAGTAATACGAGAAGTAGGTGCTTTGTCCTTATCTGATTGAACTTTTTCAATCCTGAAATGATTCTCTGCGCATCCTGCAACTTGGGAAAGGTGCGTCACGCACAATACTTGTTGATGGGAACCCAGAGACTTCAGCAGTCTTCCTACGGTTTCTGCGACCGCTCCGCCTATGCCGGTGTCAACCTCGTCAAAAATCAAAGTATCAACGGTTGCTGTACTGGAGTCAGTAACTGCAATCGCTAAGCTGATTCGAGCAAGTTCGCCGCCGGAAGCAACTTTAATTAAAGGACGCGGAGCAACCCCGGCATGGCCGGCTACTAAAAATTCAACGGAGTCCGTTCCGCTAGGACCGGGATGTTCCGTGTTTTGTACGGAAATCTCGAATTTACCGCCTTCCATTGCCAGCGTCTGCATGGCTTTTGTAATCTGCCTTTCCATGCTTTGCGCACCTTTTTTACGGCATTTTGAAAGTTCCGCAGCCAAGGCGTCATAGATTTCTTTGGCTTCCTTAACCTTTTGTTCCAGAGCGGTTAAATCACCGAGTTCTTCGAATTCATGAGCTTTCTTTTTAGCTGTTATGTATTCGTTGTAAAGTTGTTCCGGTTCCAGATGGTATTTGGAAGCCATTCTGATGTAGTCGGAAAGACGTGTATCTAATTCTGCAAATCTGGATTCGTCAAAGTCTGTGCGGGAAAGATAATGTTCAATATCGTCTGACGCAGAATCAACAATTTCTCGGGCATCTGTCAGAGCGTTGTAAATCTTTTCCAGTTTTTGATCAGTGTCGATAACATCACTGAGCCTGTCTAAGGCCGTGTCAATCATACTGAGGACGCTGGAGTCTTCTTCAGTCAACAGTCCTCGGCTGCTCTGACAAGCTTCCAAAATATCTGTTGCTCTAGACAGACGTGTGTGTTCTTCATTAATCGAAGCCCATTCATTTTTGGAAGGACCAAGGTCTTTCATGTCTTCCAAGAACCAGCGGATTCTTTCCAGCCGTTCGGCATTCAAAGAAGCTTCTTCTTTGGCTTTTCTTAACTTTGCTTGGGCAGTAGAAAGTGCATCCCAAGCACGGCCTATCTCGAAAAGTTTGGGGCCGAGCTTGCAGTAGCCGTCAAGCATTTGAAGCTGAGCACCGCGTCTTAAGAGCGATTGGTGAGCATGCTGACCATGGATAAGTACCAGCAGACTGCTCAAATCTTTGAGCTGAGCCAGCGTGGAAGGATAACCGTTAATCCATGCTCTGCTTTTGCCGGAAATATCTAAAGTGCGGCGAATAATTAATTCTTCTTCACCGTTATCGAGTTCTCTGTCATCCAACCATTCTTTAATTTCCGGAGAAACAGAGAAAGAGGCCGAAAGATCGCTTTTATCGCATCCTTGACGAATGAATTCAGTGTCCGAACGAGCACCGAAAAGGAGCTGTAATGCATCTATCAAAATAGATTTTCCAGCTCCTGTTTGCCCTGTTAAGGCAGTGAACCCCATGGGAAGTTCAAGTTCTAAATGTTCGACAATTACAAAATTTCTTATATTCAGAGAGGTAATCATGACGGCGTGCGCGTGGTCGGCATCAAATTCCAGTGTAATTTTCTGTTAATTGTATCGAAGAAATTATGAGATCTGGGATGCAAAATATGGAGCGGATGCTCGTAAGGTTTGATGACGATTTTATCTCCGACTTTAACCTCGGTGAAGTCCTGCATGTCGTAGTAGAGGCCGGCATCTCGGATGTCAAGAATATCCAGCTCAATTAAAGATTCTTGAGCGAGAATCAAAGGACGATTGCTCAAAGTATGCGGAGCAACTGAAATCATCAGAATGCAGGGCACGGTAGGGGCAATCAGAGGGCCTCCGACGCTTAATGCATAAGCCGTAGAGCCGGTCGGTGTTGAGAAGATAATGCCGTCTGCACGCTGCGCGCTTAATTGCAGTTTGTTGACAGCAACGGAAAAATCAATCATACCGCCGGAAATTCCACGGCTGACACAGATTTCATTTAAAGCTATTCCGGAATAAATAGTCTTTCCGTCGCGAACCTGATCGGCTTTCAAGAAAATACGCGAGTCAATGAAGTAATGACCGTCCAGGACTTCCTTGATTTCTGACTCCATGTTGTCAAAGCAGATGTCGGTGATGAAACCTAAGTGTCCTGCATTGATGCCGATGACCGGAACTCGGTAAGAGACAAGTTTTCTGCAGATGCCGAGCATAGTGCCGTCTCCGCCTAAGATTACGGCTAAATCTGCGAGTTTTCCGATTTCCGGGAGCGTGTAGCCTTTTTCAAATCCTAAAACTTCGGCAGCTTCATGCTCCAGAAGAACTTCTCTTCCGGTTTTCGTAAAGATTTCAGCCAATTTTTTCATTGGTTCAACAAGAACCTTTCCTCTGCGGCTGAAAATAGCAACTTTTTTAAATTCTGTGACTTGTTCTTCTGCGGAACCGCTATTCAATACTTGCTTCAACGTATGTGCCTTTCAGTAATCCAATCGTCTTTTCAGGTGTTCTAATCTCAGTCAGTACAGAGTTTAGAGCCGGACCCTGAACAGTGGCAAGCCAGTTATCTACTTGCCAAAAAGAGAGGGATTCATGGAGAGATGCGCAAGCGCCTTCAACCATGAGAGTGTCTTCTGGACTAATCGTCAATCGGATCGTAGGATCATTTCTCTTAAAGAGACAAATTTTTGCCGCCCACAATTGGCTGAAAGCGAGGCGAGGATCAGGCTGTCTTTCAATCCAATTAAGGAAAATCGGCGGAAAACGGACTGTGCTGAGCTCTTCCCAAAAATGCGTATCTTTAAATAAAGTCAGGCAAATATTGATCGGAAGAATCGACAGAGCAAGAGCTACATATTTTTCTCTGATGTCGATGGAACAATAGTTGTAGAAACCGCCTTCAAGGGTTAGAGAATTCGTGTAATTCTCAACAACCTTTAGAGTTCGGCCCATTGAGGGCTGAAATTGTTGGGTGACAGATTGAAGTATAAGTCTGCTCCACAAGAACGCCTTTGACTCTTCTTCCGGAAGCAGCTCTGAATATTCAACGACATCAAGGGTTAAATACTTGTGAGAGACATCTTCCGGTACCGGGACCGTATAGTCAGCAACGTAAATAATGGGCGGAGGCAGCAGAGCAGACATTTAGTGCCTAATTAAAAAATACTTCTTCTTGGATGGCTAGTCAGAGAGGCAATGGCAAAAATTACCCAAGCCGCAATCATGAATCCGCCGCTGATTGGCGTAATCAATGGGAAAGGACGCCACTCAATCAGGACGAGAAGGTAAAGGCTAACGGAAAAGCCTAAAGAACCAATCAAAAGGCAAAGTCCTGCCAGGTTAACAAGGCCTTCTCTGAAGTGATTGAGGCCCCAAGCAATAGCAAAAAAGCCAAGGCCGCTGATTAATTGATAAAGCACGGCATATTCAAATGCATCGATAGAGCGCTGCACCGTAACGACGTTATGCAGTCCGTGTGCTCCGTAAGCTCCGAGAGCGACTCCGGAAGCCAGCATTAAAGCGCCGATGAATGACCAAAAATGTTTCATATTATTCTCCAGCAACCGCAACGCCGATAGCATGGAAGCCGGCATCTACATAGAGGACATCGCCGGTAATGCCCGAAGCATAGTCTGAGAGGAGGAATGCTGCTGCATTGCCAACTTCATCGATAGTGACGGTTCTCTTGAGCGGAGCAATGTGTTCCATTTCTTTGAGAAGCTTGCCGAAATCTTTAATGCCGCTGGCAGCTAATGTTTTAATCGGGCCCGAAGAGATTGCGTTGGCACGAATGCCTTTCGGTCCCAAAGAAGCGGCTAAATAACGGGTAGAGGCTTCAAGAGCAGCTTTGGCAACGCCCATGGTGTTGTAGTTAGGAACAACTCTTTCACTGCCGATATAAGTTAAAGCAAGCAGGGAAGAAGAGCGGCCTTCCATTAACGGCAGAAGAGCTTTAGCCATCGCCGGGAAAGAATAAGCAGAGATATCTAAGGCAATTTTGAAGGATTCTCTGGATAAACCGTCTAAGAAATCTCCCTGAATGGCTTCGCGTGGTGCAAAACCGATTGAGTGAACAGCACCGTCGATATAACCCCATTTTTCTTTGAGGGTCGCTGCCATCTGCTCCAATTGACTGTCTTCTGCCACATCAAGCGGAATCACGATGTCGCTGTCAAATTCTTTGGCAAATTCTGTGATTCTGTCCAAAAATCTTTCATTCTGATAAGTGAAAGCTAATTGGGCTCCTTCTCTATGGCAGGCCTTAGCAATACCGTAGGCAATAGAACGGTTTGAAAGGACGCCGGTAAGAAGAATCTTTTTGTCTTTTAATAAAGTCATAGTCGGAAAAGATAAATAAAACCAATTGTTAGATATTAAGCGACTTTTGCAGTCTTGGTATGAAAGTTATTAGCACAGTCTACTTAAGTCTTAATTTTTGTCCAATAGTTAAATTGTTGGAACGCAAGTTGTTTAAAGCTTTCAACCGGTTTACCGAGATATTGGCTGAGCTTGCAATGGAAAACAGCGTATCTCCCTTTCTGACCTTGTGATAAGTCTGGTTGCTCAAAGGCCGTTGCGCCACAGTCTTCTTCACGGAAGGAGGAAGTTTTTCCAGAACAACATTTCGTTTCGTCGGGGTACCTTCCTGGTTGATGGCCAAGCGCGTGCCTACAGAAAGATTATTACTTGTAAGATTATTCGCAGCTTTTACGGCAGAAACCGGCACTCCGAACCTCGAGGCAATACTATAGAGTGTGTCGCCTCTGCGGACAACATAAAAACGTGAAGTGTTTGAAGTCGAAGAGGCGGATTCTACCGGTTTTGACGGTTGGTGTTCAGCCATTTGACGATTTCTGATCGGTACATTGACAACCAATGTTTGACCAACCCTCAATCTTCTTGACTTCAGTTTATTGCTCTTAACGATCGCTGTCGGACTTACGCCGAGACGTTTAGCAACACGGGCCAAAGTATCGCCTTTACGGACACGGTAGGAGACTCTTCGGTAGTCCTGTGCCAAACTAAAAGTTGCACCGATGGTATCCGAAGAGATGTCCTCAGCATCTCCAATGCCGATTGCACGGCTGACTAAAAGGAGAGAACCGGGCTTAACTCGTCGTCCCGCAGGAATCTGGTTAGCTTCTCGCAGCTCGGCTTCGGTCATGTGAGCTTTTTGAGCAATCGCAGCTAAGCTCTCGTTCGGGCCTACTCGGTAAGTGGTCCAACTGGAAAGCGGTTTTCCGGAAGTACGGAAGGCTACCAAGTTCTCAACGAAGGTATCGATCTTGTCTGAGGGCACCAGCATAGAATGGTGGTGAGAAGCTACGATGACGGGACGGTTGAAAGAAGGATTCAGTTCCGTGAATTCCTGTTCTTTCATTCCCGCCAGATGAGCAGCTTTTTTAACGTCGATATCCTGCTCTTTGAAGATCTGAATGAAAGAAGGTTCGTTATAGATGACCGGCAGTTTGATCCCGTATTTGTCGGGATTCATCACGATTTCTTTAATCGCCTGCAGTTTCGGATAGTAGTTTCTGGTTTCTGCAGGCATTTTCAGCGACATATAGTCGGTCGGTTTTCCGGCGGCTTGATTCTTTTTAATCTGGCGGCGGATATTGCCCTCACCCCAGTTGTAGGCGGCTAACGCCAACTGCCAATCGCCGAATTCGTCATACAATCTTTGCAAGTAAGTCAGTGCCGCGCCCGTGCTTTCAAGAACGTCATAACGTTCGTCCTTCCACAAAGACTGGTCTAAGTCGTAGTGGCGTCCGGTGGCCGGCATGAACTGCCAAAGTCCGGCTGCCTTTGCTCGGGATTTTGCATTAGAGACAAAAGCGCTTTCCACAAAGGGAAGCAATGCGATTTCAGTCGGCATTCCCCTGGCATCGACTTCTTCGATGATGTGGTAGAGGTACTGAGAAGAGCGGTTTGCCATTCGATGAATGTAGTCCGGCCGCTTCAAGTATTTCTGGAGATTTTCTTTAACGACCGGGTTGTCCATGTTGGGTATCTTGAACCCGTCGCGGATGCGGCTCCATACCGTATAAAAATCGTCGTCTTGGGCCGCAGCGGTCTCGATAACGTCAGGCACCTTCGGCTCTTGGGCATGACATACGGCGGCCGTCATAAAAGACAACGCAAGAAGGGTTAGCTTAAACCGGGAGAACATTCTTATTTAAATCGACTCACATTAGAATAGCGATTACTTTAATGGAAATTACGCAAAGTTTTTGAATAACCGACTAGTCAGACCAGCAGGTATGGATGCGATATACGATTTAGATAGTTTTTATCGGACATCCCTTGGCCAGTATTGCTTGGCCTGGGAACAGAACGAATTTGACAAATTGGTCTCCGACTGTTTTGGGTACAATGCCCTGCAGCTCGGCGCTTCCAGCATCGACTTCCTGCGCAACAACAGGATTGCCTTGAAGATAGCAGGGGACAGAGAGATGAGAAATCTGACTCATGTTCCTGATGAAGCCTCGGCAAGAGTGAGGTTACAACCCGAAACATTGCCGTTTGAATCTGAGTCTATTGATCTTGTTTTGCTGCCTCATACGTTGGAACTAGCCGAAGATCCTCACAGTGTGCTCAGAGAAACCGCCCGTGTTTTAATTCCGGGCGGAAGAGTGATTTTGACGGGCTTTAATTTAGCCAGTCTTTGGGGACTAAGAGTCGGTATGCAGAAATTCGGTCTCCCTCAGTTCTTGCCGGCGCGTAACTTTATGACGGTTCCTCAGATCAGGGACTGGCTGCAGCTTTTGTCTTTCAATGTAGACCGAGGAGCATTCGGAAGGTATGGTTGGTATAAAACGAATAAATGCGCTCGACACCCTGCTTGGATAGAAAAAGCCGGCGACCGGTGGTGGCCGCAGTGCGGTTCTTTATTTGCTCTGAGTGCAGTGAAGACCGTTAACAGCGGTGTTTTTGTCGGAAAAGTATTAAAGAAGAATTATTTTTTTGCGGGAGCTAAAGCCGGGGTCAAAAGCAACAAACAGGCGGTAAAGGAATAATATGGAACAAGAAAAAGATCTGGTTGAAATTTGGACTGACGGTGCCAGCAAAGGGAATCCTGGTCCGGGAGGCTGGGGCGCTTTTTTGAAGTGGCAGGGAAAGACTCGAGTCTTTACAAAAGAGCTTTGCGGCGGCAACATCAGCTGCACCAACAACCAAATGGAATTAACCGCCCCGACGGAAGCGTTAAGGCTTTTGAAAAGGCCGTGCAAAGTTATTCTTCATACCGATTCTCAGTATGTTCAGAAAGGAATCACTATGTGGATTCACGGATGGAAAAAGAATAACTGGAGAACAAAAGCGGGAGAGCCGGTAAAAAATGCGGAACTCTGGAAAGAATTAGAGAGAGAAACCCATGAACATGAAATTGAGTGGAAATGGGTCAAAGGTCATGCAGGCATTGAGGGCAATGAGATGGCAGATATGCTTGCTAACCGAGGTGTCGAAGAGGCTTTGAAAAAAGCGAAAAAATAATATTCGCCAAATTCGAATTCTCTAGTGTACAATCCTGACTTCTTCGCGCGGTTAGCTCAGGGGTAGAGCACTGCCTTCACACGGCAGGGGTCGCTGGTTCGAAACCAACACCGCGCACCAAACTTTTAGGCATACTACAGCCAAAGCCAGCATTCATCATTTTTCCAAGAGAAAATTCTGCATAATTAAGCACAATCCAGCACAAATAGCAGTAAAAAAGCAGTAGCAATAGCAGTAGAAAAAAATATCTTAGGAAGTTTTACATGGCCTCGATTCGAAAAACATGGTGTGGTACATATCAAGTTCAGTGGTATGAAGACAAAAAACGTAAAAGTAAAAATTTCAAAACTAGAAAAGAAGCTAAAGAGTTTTCGTTAACGATTGGAATCGCTCCAAAAGACAAAGCGAGTTCAATTACTTTCGGAGCACTCTTAGCAGATTACAGAGACAAAGAAACAATTAAAAAACGTGGTGCACGAACGGAAACCTTACGCCTTAATCGCTTAATGACTTATCCGATAGCAAAAGTATTATTAAGCGATTTGACAACAAAACATTTTCAAAAATTAGTAGAAGAAAGGTTAGCTTCTCCAGCTCCAACAGGCGGGACAATTTCTCCCGCTACTGTTATTCGAGAATTTACCTCTATCGCCGCCGCCTTAAATTATGCGGTCAAAAAAGGTTTTCTAGAAAAGAATCCGGCAAAAGGTGTTGAATTGCCTAAACCTCCGGAACATAGAGAAAGAGTAGCTAGCGAGGAGGAACAACAAGCAATTATTATCTCTAGCGGTTGGGACGGCATAAGTCCTCCGGTTAATACTACGCAATTAGTGGGCTTAGCTTTTATTTTTTCTTGCCGTACCGGTATGCGCTCAGGTGAGATTTTAAGTATTGAATTTTCTTGGATAGAAGATAGGGTGATACACCTCCCAAAAGAAGCCACAAAAACTGCTTCTAAGAGAGATGTAGCACTATCAAGTGACGCATTAAGATTGTTGAATCTAGCGATTGAAGCGAAACAAGACAAATCCGCCAAAATATTTGGAGGCGTATTGAACGAACACAATCGTGATGTCTTGTTTCGTAAGATAAGAGATCGAGCAGGTTTAAGTCCTGTTTTCGATTCCGAAGGAAGATTATTAAAAGAAGGTTTAAATTTTCATGATGGACGTGCAACATTTGCAACTTGGGCAGCTTCACCCGATCCAAAAACTGGTGCGCCTCGTTTGGATGTTTTGGCACTTGCCAGACAAACAGGCCACAAGAATTTAAAGATGTTGCAACGTTACTATAGAGAGAGTGCGAAGAATATAGCTAAACGGCTAGATTAACTAACTTCTAAAGCCATTTTTGCTCTGTTATTTCTTAGTCTTTCAATCCACGCCAAAACGTCTTTTTTGTACCATTTCTTACGTCCCGAGTCCAAAAGTTCAAACGGTCTCGGGAAAGTTTTATCTTGAATCAATAAACGAGAAAATGCGCTTGATTGTTTTCCGTAACCGAGTAATTTACAAACTTCATCTCGGTTAAGAAACTCTTTAGTAATTTCTCCGGCCACTAATTCAGCCAGTTTTTCATAGTCAATTTCAATTGTCATATTCTTAATTCCCACAAAAATTAAAACCCGTTTTTTTTCTAACGGGTTTCGGTTTTGTTTAGTGCTTGTTTAATGTTTGTTTAGATACTATTTGTTCCCCAATGTTTGCCGATTCGGTTGTAATCGCAGGATTCTTTAATCTCTACATACATATCTTCATGCGGTCGGTTGAATCTCACTATTAGATTCAAGCTCGCCTTAGCGTCTGCACTTAGTCTTGAGTTTTTGCCAAAGTAGATTTTCTTTTGAGCTTTCTTTGATAGTGACTCATACCGTTTTTGACTGTATGGCTCAATAGTATCAACATAGATACGCACTGCCATTGCGTCATCAGGCACTAAGACTCTTGTTTGATTATTCAAGATGATTGTTTTCATTGCTTTATCCAGATAAAAAATTACCCGCTTTATTTAGCGGGTTTAGTTCTTAATGTCTTGTTCTTTTTCTTCGTTGTCATCTTGTTTTAAATCTTCATTTTGATTACTTCCTTCGGGAGTATTTTCTTTCGGTGGTTCCTTATCCATTTCGTTTTTTAAAAACTCAAGAAGGAATATCTTAGTATGTATTTCAGTATTTAATTCATTTAATGCGTCAGCCGGACAACAACCCCTAACAAGCAAATTTCCAAAAGTTCTTAAAAGTAAATTTTCCGAATATCTAAAAATATACAAAGGAGATAAAAGGTAATTTAATCTTTCATATGTATAAGTTTTTATCGTGCGTTCTAAATACCAGGCCGATTTTTCCAAGTCTTGTAATTCATTCCCTTTATCTTTAGCTCTAACAATGTACTTAAAAATATTGGCAATGCCAAAGGGCAATGTTTCCAAAACATCAATAGGCTCAAGCACTATTTTGTGATTTGCGTAATGTGCCGGATGATTGATTAAATCTTCTTTATTTTTATTTTCCATGATTTTTTTCCTGTTCGATTCTGGTTAATTGTCTATTTACTTTTTCGGTCATTAAGCGTTCGATTGTTTTAAATTCAGGTTCTTTTTCGAGCAAATACTTGACTTGTTCAGCAACAACGATAACGTCTACCAACTCCTCTACCATTTTTTCTCTTGCTTCATCTGACAAACGATCAAAATATCCTTCGTTTTTCCCGTCTTTAATAAATTCATCAAAACTTAATCTATCAAAACCAACTACCTTGATTAACGAAGCACAAAATTCAGCTGCTTCTTCCGATAACTTAATGCTTTGAATTTCAAGGCCGTAATGGTCTGCAATTGTTTTTAATTTTGTCTCTAACTCTTTATTCATTTTTTGCTCCGGTTACTTTAATTTTTTGGTTTTCTTCTCTTTTCTCTGCTGCTTTTCTTTGTTTATATTTCCTCTGCATTTCTCTTATCTTCTCCCGGTGATTTGCCCTGTATTTGCGGGATCGTTCTCGTTCTTTTTCTCGTTTAATAGCAAGTAATTTTTTACGTTTCTCTTCTAATTCTTTAGTTTTTTCCGATTTGTTTCCGAGCGTATTCAGTAATCCGGCTTTGTAGGCTTCTACATAACCTCTCATAAGGTCGTTGTGAAATTGAATATGAATCTTGTAAGCCGGAAGCTCTAAGGTCTGTTCTATCTCTCGAGGTGCAACATTCGCACTGGCTAATCGAAAAATTTCTTGTTTAAGATTTTCTTGTGTCGTTTTTGTTCATTTTTCTTTTGGCCAACAATTTGCTAAAGAAATAATGTTTGAATCATTATTCATTTGCCTATCAATGGCTGCTTTAATCGAATTTTCATCAAATAAAGCAAAAACCGCTTTTTCTATTCGAGGATTTTTAAATTTGTATCTGTATTTCATTTACCAAATATCCTCTTCTTTTAAATCCACATATACATAAGGTTCGGGAAGTTCACGAAAAACAAATTCACCATGCCAAGGATTTTCTTCTTCCCAATTCCCAATTTGGAAATACGGTTCATTACCGTCTCTCAGTTGAATTAAATACCGCCTACCTTCTTTTGGAGGTTTAATTTGAGGATAAAAATTCCATTTATCCGGTTTGTATTCTGGTATTCTTTCAATTACCTCTTTTCTAATGAAAATCGAAATCGAACCATGATCCTCATTTAGATCTTCATAGTCAGGGTTCATTTTTGTTGCACAAAGTTCAGTTTTGTCAAAATCAGAAGAACTTAATTTAACGTTATACCAATCTTCATCAATCTGTTCTTCGATTTGACTTTGAACATCTTCTTCATCGAAGATCGAATAAACTAATTTCGCTAATGTTTCATTTTTAATTCTGTATTTCATTCCTGCTTCTCCGATTCATAAAAATCAGGCAACTCTCTGAATGCGACGATCTCTCCATCCTCGGCATAAGCAGGATCCGGGTCGTGCTTGCCAGCGTGACGGACCCAGTAACCTAGAGGCGTCCAGTTTGCTGTGACTAATATCCTCTCACCGGTTGTGTACAAAAGTTGAACCAGATAATTCTTGTACTTTGGCGGACGAACAGCCGGAAAAGGATTCCATCGGCCGGGATTGAACTCAGCAACCGTCTCAATCTCTGTTTTATTGAAATAGAATCTTGTTTCTAAACTGCAAATATCTGAGAGTTCTCTATTTAAAAAAGCGTTTTTCCATGAGGCTGAACGATTGGTTAGTTGGATGAAATTCGATCCATCGTTCATTTGTTCAGCAATGCTCTGCATTACTGACTCCTCATCGAAAAAAGCAAATATCGCTTTCTTCAATGTTTCATTCTTAATTCTGTACTTCATAGTGTTACCTATTAAAAAAGCCCCTTGCGGGGCGTTGTCTTATCTTTCCGTAAAGTCTTCCGGCATAGCAGCTATCCAGAAGCTCTGCACATCAACCTTGATTTTTAAGATGATGCAGGCAGAAAACTCTTTGTCGTCCGTTTCTTTTTTGAAATAAGCGTAGCTGCACTCTGATACTTCATTCCCGTTTTTCATTCGTTCAAGTTCTCTTACTGACCTCTTCAATATCTGCTTGCGATCGAGCTCGTCAGTTTTGGACGTTGAATGATCTTCAATGCATTTTTTGAGATAGGCAACGAATTCTGGTTTGAGTTTTTTATTCATCATAAAACAGCCTCCGATTATCGGTTTGTTGTTCCCAGTAAACCGAATGGCTTACTTTACTAAGCTCGGAAAGTTTCTCCTCTAGTTCTTTCTTGCTGATAGGTTCACAGCTACATTCATGACGAAACTTGTTGAAATAGAATTCATGCCAGCTCAGATGATGACCGTCATCCTGAATAGCTCTAATAAATAGCTTGTCTCCGTCTTGCCACTTAACATCCGGGTCAAACGGCGAAGCGGGAAGCATTCCAGATGCACCTTGTTCTTTCATATTTTTTACCCAATAAAAAAACCCTTAGCGGGGCTGTTATTCTTTATCTTTAAACTCTTTTAACCTATGCGTGAAGTACTGTTCCCAATTGGTGCAGTTACTTCTATATAGACAATTGAAGGTAACAAACATTTGAAAACCTGCGCCTTCATCATCAACTTCTGCTGCTTCATACTCGGAAGAATCACAAGTAAAAAGGCCATTTTCTAAAGCATACGAAATATCAAATTCATCCGCTTTTTCAAGTGCTTCATCTATTCTCTGGAGAAGTAATTTTTTGCTTACCGAGTACTTTTTTCTAAACTTTTCTAATTCTTCTAAGTACTCGGGGGTAAATTCGAGCTTCATTTATTCGTTCTCCTTTTTGGAGCATGAACTTCTTTCTTTATTTATCTTTTCAAGATTCTCTGCAGAAAAGGATAGAACGCCATTCTTGAAATTGTAAGCTGGATACACTTCTTTCCCTCCGTAAACATAAAAATCCCCAAACCCAAATTCTGCGTTTAAAAGAAAATAGCGAACAATCGAACACCCATTTAATTCATCTGGAATAGCAAACAAGTAATAATCATCCGTACCGAAACCGTCAATGTCTAAACGTATTGAATAATCTGCTAGCAAATCATCAAGTGAATAACATTTACTGTTAAAAAGATAAATCTCTTCAATCAGTCCGCCGAAAATTAGATCTAAGTCTTTTACTTGTTCAATAGTCAAATCTCCAAATGGATCATCAAACAAGAGATTGCAATTAAAACTTGTGTAGCCTGTTTTACTGACCGTGGTTTTCATTTCTACTCCTTAATGCGTGTTGTATTCTTTCTCCGATCCACCTCGCAACAGGAACCGCCCAAGAGTTTCCTATGGCCTTATATCTTGGTGAATCTGGACAATCTGCGGCTGCTTTTCCTCTGTAGGCTATTTGTGTCCAGTTGTCCGGGAAACCTTGCAACCGTTCGCATTCCAGCGGTGTTAGTTTCCTAAGTCTTTTGTTATCTATAAGCATAGGTACGTTATTCCCGCCCGTTCCCATTCGTGCTTTTAATGTTGGGACTATGTTTTTAGTTTCTCGGATAACTTCATTCGCATGGCTAGTGTCTATTATCAGTGTTTCCGAACCACCCCCGTTAGTGCCGCCCGAGGCTCTTAATGTTCCGGCTGATTCTGATTGACTGTATCCTCCAAAACTTCCCTCAATAAAGGAGGTAATACTTTCTTCCTCTTGTGCGCTCTTGCCAAAATCCCGGCACATGCCCGTATACTCAAAAAGTACTTTTGCGGGATTAAGTTCTTTTCTAGAACTTGCGATAAGAAAGATTCTCTTACGTTGTTGGGGCACTCCGAAATATTTAGAGTTGAATACTCGCCATGCAACCGTTCGTTTTTGTCCGATAACAATACCAGCGTCCGGCCATCGCTTGTACGATATTGCAATGGGAATGTCTGATCCACATAATCCAGCCAGCAAACATCCGAATGCGTTATCTCTTGTGCTGAGCACTCCGGGGACATTTTCCCATAGGATAATTGGGGGGGGGTAAGTGTTGAATAAGTCTAACTGTTTGTATTTCATCTGCTAACTCACAAAAAGTTAAGGACAAATTGCCACGGTCATCATTTAAGGATTTTCTAAGTCCGGCAACTGAGAAGGCTTGGCAAGGTGTACCACCACATAAAAATTCAGGTGCTTCTATTGCACCTGTTTTAATGAGTGTTGGTAGTTTCCTAAGGTCTCCTAAATTTGGAATATCTGGAAACCGCTCTTTTAGTACTGCGCTTGGGAATTTTTCTATTTCAGAGAACCATACGGCCTTCCAGCCAAGAGGATTAAAAGCAACGGAGGCAGCTTCTATTCCGCTACAGACTGAGCCAAATTTCATTTTTACGCCCGTTTAAGTTTATTTATTCTCTGTTGCAACATGATTTGTTGCTTTTCAAGACTTAGGAGTCGCATTTGAATGTCTAAATCTTCAAGCTCTTCTTCAATCTCTTTCTTAGAACGTTTTTCCGGTTCTAAATTAATCTGCTGGTTAAGTTCTTGTTCGGTTAGCTTCACTTCTTTGTCCTCTTTAACTTCAATAAATTTTGCTTTTTTGGGCGGTATTTGAGGTTTTTCTTCTTTTGGTATGTTTATTAATTTATTTAGTAAAGTCTTAGGCTTTTGTTTCCAAGTCTGCATTGTGCAACTACTAAATATTTCTTTTATGTAGTCAAGAGTTAATGTGAAATTCTTAGGAAGCTGATCGTAATATTGCGCAACAAGTACAGTACTTAATAGTCCGTATTCAACTTTCAACTTTTGAACTTCTTCGTAAATTGTTTTTAAATCTTGAAAAGTTACATATGCAGTTTGGGGGAAATCTAGCTTGATCCGTGGATTAGTTTCCAGTTCTTCGGAGGTATATAGTCCTAACCGAAACCATTTACTTCCTATGCTGATATTAACCGGGAAACAATTTTTTCGAGATATGGAAACAACCATATTCGAACCGCCTAAGAAACTAACTTTCGGTATTCCATCTATTTTTTTATTTTTTTGTAAAAGAAACAAGTTCACAAGTCTTGAATCTAACTCTTGCTGAGTAATTAGCGGATCTTTTTTCCTCATGTTTGCTTACTCACATTAAAACCCCGTAATACGGGGGTTCTTGTTATCTAATAATCAAGGATTGATTAGCTTCAAGGTGCGTACCTTGAATATTCAAACCTCGTTTTAAAGCGTCTTTAATTAATGCTTTGTCCGGGTTGTATTCAATCTTCAAATAGCCCTCTGGAATTTCTTTAATGTCATCAACAACGATTACTTCGGACTTACGCAGGTATCCAGAAATAACAGTATTTTTGACTTTTTCAACTCCAAGCCCGGCCATGGCCTCCATAACGAAAGATTTAAGCCGTTCTTGTTTGTTCTCTAAGGATTTTTTTCGTCTTGAGATATTGGCTAAATGGTCTCTCAATGAGCTAATGTCTGCTTCAATTTCCTTAATTACGCAAAAGGCAGCACAGATTTTTTCCTTGGCTTCCTCTCCGGTTAACTGGAGTTGATCCAGTCCTAGAATCTCTCCGGTATCTTCATCAACCTGCACCGCCTCAAGTGCTTTGCGGTACTCATGTGATATTTCATAAAGTTTCATAAAAAAAGCGATAGAGTTATTAGCTCTATCACTATGTGTTAGTTATCAGAGTTTAGAAAGGGATATCTTCTTCACTGCCATACATGGCCGGGGCTGATTGTTGCGGTTGCTGATAGCCTTGTGCCGGTTGTTGATAGCTTTGCGGTGCTTGTTGATAACCACTTTGACTCATTGGAGCCTGAGGAGGTCTTTCAAAACCTGCTGAGTAGTTGTTAGGAACAAACTTCTTAACTTCTTTGTCTTTTAATGTTGCCGCTTTACTCTCTACATAAGTGGCTTTTCTCTTTTCAAGAATCTCTTTCGCTGTCTGCATAGTCTGCGGATCAAATGGAGTAAGAAGATTCATTCTGTTAGCTACTTTAATAGCTCTTGTTTGTCTATCTTCGTATTCTTCCGGCTCGTTCCTCAATAATAAACCTACGGGTTTATTCATGAGATCAGTTAGCAAGTATCCCGGTTTCATAACGTTTTCTTTTTGGTCAAGATACTGTCCTTGTGTTACATTCATTTCTCTAACCTTTAGAACCGTCATCAAAGAGTCAACAATTTTGCGGTTGAATGTTTCTTCACCGTTAATCTTCGTTAAGGGCATACTGATTGTGGCGTGTTCTGAGCCGTCAGTAACGAACTCAAGAACTAACATAGTCGCACCGTTTGCAGTGTCGTAAAGTCTTGCTAACTTGATTACACCAGTGTAAGGGCCGGATTTGCTAATGTAACCAGTATCGCCAACGGCCTTGGCATTGGCAACGTTTAACTTGAAATTGGTAATCATAATTCTCTCCAATTAAAACAATTAAAAGATAGTAAAAGAGTTAAAAATTAGTAAAAGTAGGAGGTAATTCAATCTGGTAATAATTGCAGATAGTCTTATCGACTTCTGCTAAATCGTTTGGTATTAGGTCGCTGGAAAACATACCTAACGGACTTTTTACGGTGTCATGTCCGTTGTTATGTGTACTAAAAAAGTACTCATTGTTTTCTACATGAGTACGTAAAACGGTGGTAAACATACCCTCGATAACGATTTTATCGTCTAGCAATTTCCCAAGGGTTTTAATACGAGTCTTACCGAATTCATCAGTATTCGAATGCGCCAGAATGTAAACACGTTTGTGAGGTGCTAACTCACTAGCTGCTTTGGCAATATCAAAACCCGCACCGCCAATGTCCGAGAACTTATCGTAAGATTTTTCAGTTCGTCTTGCCATAAACTGATTGGCAAGAATGTACTGCCAATCATCAACAATGATTATTTCAGCGGTTGATTTAAACATAGCTCTAATAATCTTGTTTGAGTCGGAGGTAACAAAAATATTGCCTCCAGATTTTGCGCTTAATCTTTCTTTCCACTCTGTATTTCGGAATGGCAAAGGTTTGCGGGTTGGTTGAATCAACAACGTTTTGCCGGGGTCTAAATTCCTAAGCGAGCAGGTTTTACCTGTTCCGCTTTCGCCGATGATTAAGGTGGCATACGACATAACGAACTCCTAAAAAATGTTGATAAAAATTGAAGGTTTTTGAAGATTTTTGAAGGTTTGGTTAGGCACCAAGCAAAAACGATTTTTCAAGCTGTAATCGTTCTCGGAATAACTTTTCGGCTTCACGTGCCCATTTGCTTAAAAAATAAGTTTCGGTTTCGGCGGTTAATTCCCGTCCTTCCTTTTCTGCTGTATCTAGCAATTCTTCATAAAGTGGATCGGTGTATTCCTCAATGAACCGCTCAAGTTCAATTTCCTCTTCGGTATCGTCCGGCGGTTCTAACCAGCGAGCCTCAAACTTGCTTAAATCTTGATAAGCCATTGTTACCACCGTTATTTAAAGTATTGGTAAACGCTCGGAGCGCAGCGGATAACAATGAAGAAAATTGTCACGGCTAAACCGCATAAAACAATGCCCACACGCTCATCAGAAGGCGTTTCTTGCCATTCCCTTAATGCAAGTTTGTAAGCCGTTACAGGCTTTGTAATCCAGCAGAAAACGACTAAAGAAACAATCAAAATAGATAAACCGCCTAATAACATGATTAAGCTCCTAAGCGTTCATTGAGTAATAGAAGGCCCGCTGTACCTCCTCAAGAGGTTCAGTTGAGATTTGCTTACCGGAGGTAAAGCGGGCTAGTTGGAAATTGATTTAAGCGTTGTTACGCTCGATAATTCGCTTCATCCGGCCTAGGAACCATTGCGGTTCATGCCACACGTCATAGAATCGACTAGCTAGAGGATGATTCTGTTTAAAGGCTTCGTGCTCAGCCCACTTGATGAGGGGCTTAAACAAGTCATCGAAGTAATACACCATCGCCTTGATAGCTTTCATCTCAGACTCCGTAATTGAATACGAAGCTGGAGCCGGAATGGCAGGAATAGCCGGAACAGTTGTCAATGACTTTTCGCAAGTTGAAAAAGCATTGAACGAGAACTTGCAAGCTTGAGTCACAAATTTGGCATTCTTGGCCAGAACTACAGGAGTAGCCGGTTCGCTTTCTTCTGAAACATCCGGCACATTGAAATCATCCTTTGTCAGACTGTCGATAAACTTCAAAGCCGTTTCGTAATCCCGGTTAAGCAAGCAGGTATAGCGAGGAATGCGAAACCTTCTCTTTAGTGCTCGGTAAACTGCACTGTAGTTGCGATTGCCAAACAACGCATGAGTTTTGCGCATTACGTGACTTGAGATTTCGTACTGCTGTTCGCTGGTGATTAATGAGTTGTCTTGTTCTGTTGTCTGCTGTACGTTTCTTTCGTACAACTGCTTTTCCATCGCATTAAAAGCGTCCAACCAAGCCAGTTTGAATTGGAGCGCTCTTTCTCCAGTCCAGCCCATCACCAGTAGAGTAAAACCGTCTCTGGTCATTCTGTAGGCTTTGATTAACTTAGAAGCGATATTTTCTAGGTTAGTTGCTATCTCTATCTTCGTCTCCTCAAAATTGAGGACTCGGGAGGCTGGCAATTTGCTAAGAAGATTCTCAATATCACGTACAACATTGTCGTGACGTTTCCCAAAGAATTTTGCAATATCTGTAGAAAGTGCTGTAACGGAGTTGTTTACGATAGAAACAACGGGCGCAATTGCGCATGGATTTTGAGTAGTCATAGACTATCCCCTTATCAAATATTTTCAATTAATCCCTTTTTCAGAGGGAGCCGAGTGCTGAAAACCTGTGATAAGTCAGGCGAGATTATTCCCCTTGCGGGTCTTGTATTCTCTGCACGCTCGGCATAAAAAATCCCGCAAGCTAACGGGGCGGATTTCTACCGCTTATCACAAGTGTTTTCAGCACTTGCGAACAGTATAAAACATTTCATGAAAATAAAAAAGACGCCGTGAAGCGTCTCTTGAGGTACAAAAATTAATTTGGAGTTGAACTTGTAAACCAGCCCAAACTTTCATTTAGAGAAGTTAGTTCTTCGGGAGTAGGCACCTCTTCAATCTTAAGTTCTCCAGATTGAATGGCATCTTTAAATGCTTTCTCTCTCACCTCCGGCGGAATATGAGCCATTATTTTTGATTGAAAAGACGCCATTTTTATCAATACCTTAAATTGTGCGTCTGTAATGACGTGTGTGGGAAGCCCTTCTTTACTCATTTTATTTTCCCCTCTTAAAACTTTCTTTTTCCTTTAATCTTTCCTTACTATATTCCCAAAGCAATGCTTCAATACTTTCATGAACTATCTGTTGCATGGTAAACGTCGTAAGAGGAACTCCACTCTTTTGAACAATTTCCTTAACTTTATTGAAGAGTTTTGGAGCTCTTGTCATATCAAGAAAATCACAACCTTTGTTGGTTAAACGTGGTTGCCAATACTCAGGTTCAAATCCTTCTGACGTGACTTTGACATCTAGACCAGAACAATAGCCAGCTTCTTTTAGAAGGAGTAAATGAAAAAGTCGATATTGTGTATTTACCCCTTCATTTTCAACGTCTGAGATAAATGCTCTGATTTTTCCATTTTCAAGAGCTCTCAGTGTAGAAACTAAAGTTTTAATATTTCTTCTCATCAGAAGCAGATACGAAAAAAGCCGCTCTCGCGACTATCTAAACCACTGGACTGCAATCCCGCGTCTGTTTCCAGACAGGGATAGTATAGCTACTTTCATGACGATTTGTAAAGGGCAAAAATAAAGCCCGCACGTAGCAGGCTATCAAAAAGAAATTCCGTCTTATTTATGTTTCAAGGAATAGGCCAAATAGAAGCCGAAGGCCGAAACCGCAACACAAAAAATTGTGAATACAATCCAAACTCCGTTCATTTATATTCCTTTTTATTCTTTTTGCGACAATTTTCTAGAAATCTGTACACCTTCTTTAGTTTCAATGTTTTTTTATGCATGCAGTCATAAAGATCAACGAGATCCGCTAGAAAGTTGAAAAACTGCTTTTCATTAAAATTGATGCAGTAAGCTTTTTCAGTTTTCTTCTTTTTCGTTGCAATCTCAACGAAGATTGAGTAATTATTCTTGTACGGCTTTTTAATATTTCCACCAGCTGTAGTACTAATGTTCGTAACTCTTAAACGATCAGTCTTGCTCTTGTAGATTTCGAAATATTTTGCTTCTTTTTTCATAAAATGCTTAATGTTATTTTTTTATGATGACAAAATTAGTTTTCATCGACAGATATATAAGAAGGATCACAATTTCTACTGTCAGACTTTGAGCTGTGAAGCCAAGTGCTAGTCAAAGTTAAGAATTTTTTATCGTCAAAGTAGGAATTTCAGTGTAAAACTGGAACTGTTCTTGTTAAATGATCTCGTGATTCATAACGAAAAGTTCCTTCTATAGTTGGATTTTGAATTTTTACTTTAAGTCCATCGTAAAAGGACGACTCCCTTCGAGTAAGGAGCACTATTTTGCCTAAACAGAGCGATCCAAATGGTTCGCACTCTCTCGCTAAAGCATTCCCATCGTCCAATACTTGAAAAACTTCATAGGTATTTACAGTAGCACAACCATTCAGAGCCAATAATGCTAAAAATAAAATTATTTTTTTCATCTTAGAACTTCCCTTTCTTACAGCTCGTGAATAAATGTGGTGGCCAAGCCAACTACTAACCCAGATACAATAGATAATGAGTGGCTCTTCAATGCTTCTAACCTATCAATTTCCAACCAACACCACTCGCTTGGAGCTAATAAGTGAAAAAAGTAAATAACTACCACTGCAATAGCTACACCCACGACCAAAAACATCCCAATTATCTTTATCCAATGCAAACAACTCCATTCGGTTCTCTTGTGTGATTTTTTAATACTTTCGTAGTTATCTCTATCAGGATCTTGATTGTCTTTGTTTTCTGGCTCAGAAACTGGATTAATTTTTAGTTGATTCATTTGGTTCTTCTAGTACGTTCTCCCTGAAATATTGCCTTATTTGGAAGTCATCCAAAGGAGCTTGCATAACGCGGCCCCCGGATGAAGCTTTGTACCAAGGAGATCCTTCTTTGTGAGACCAAGCACTTAGTTGGCTAGCTTTATATTTACCAAATACGGCAATAACCTCATCTATCAGACTCAACCACTCTGGCGGACAGTTTTGGCGAAAACTATTGTCTTGTCCGGCAGTTATTTCTCCATTGCGAAAAGCAATAAACGTCTGAGGAAACACCGGACCATAAGGCCATGCCTGAGGATGTTCAGAGGTTAAACGAGCATCATATTTAGCAAGAATCGCTCCATAACAACAATACAAAAGCTTTTCGAGCTTCGTCAAATTTACAAAAATATTTTCGTTTTCGCACTTTGTGAGGATGTAAGCCATGACATCCTTGCTGTCGAACTCTGCCATTTCTTTCTCCTTTAAAGTTTCCTTGGGTGCACATGCATCTACGCACTCTTATTAGTACTTTTGCGCATCCTAAAGTTAAATCTTGCCTTTATTTTTGTGTAGTTTTAGTTATCAAAATGCTAATTCCATTGTTTAGGATAACCCGAAACACATAGAAAATTAAAGAAAATAAAGGAAAAATAAGTAAAACTCTTTACAAATATGGCCCGTTTGATGTGTGGAATTAATCATTCAAGCAATATCACTAAAATGTGAAGTACTACTGCTAAGTATGACAGAAACAATAGTTAGCTCCTTGCAAAAATGAACTCACCTCGGTTAATTAAGCTTATAGCAGAGGGAGGCTTTAGTTTTGGAGGAGAAGAAACGCCCTCACGAGGAGGGCAAGCGGAGAAAATATGGCTCGGTGCTTTGGCCCACCGAGAGGCCTATATGGAGTGCGTTACTGCCACGCACGGTGCGAATATTAAAGGAAAACCCTTATCTCCTCAACAAGGTTCTTGCCCAGTTTGTGCAAAAGAAAGAAGGTAGGACTTGCGATTGGAGCTTTTTACTTCTCATTTTTGACTCGAGCTCCAATTATTCCCGCAGAGTTAAGGTTCAAATCTACAAACTTACATCCTTCAACTGAAACTCAACTGAAACGCCGGAGGGAAAGGTTTAATCATCTTGATCTAAGAAATGGACAAAGGACCTATCCTGTATTGCTTTTAACTTTGTTTGCATGTATTCCAGATCATCTATATCCGATTGAGGAATCAACTCGACCCCTTCTTTTTTTACGCTGTACTTTGCATAAAAAATTGCAACTCTCAAGCTGTCCAAAACAACATCTAAACGGGCATCGAATTGGCCTTGGCTTCGATAAGACATATCTGTGTTATTGCTCATGATTTTCTCCGGTGAATTGAAAACAAACTGAAGGGCACTCCGTTTTTTGCACGTCCAAAAACAAGCCTCAATAGTTTTGGAAGGAATGCCCTTTAATTTGTTAATCTGAATTGATAACGCAGGTAAGATTTTTTACGTCTTACCTGCTTATCGTGTCGGCTTTCCTCGTTTTTCCTTATTCCCACTAACCGACTCCTAAATTGGTAATGAGAAATGGCGCTTTCTTCACAGTCTCTTCCAAGCAAGTCGCTTTCTTGCGGGTTTCTAGTGCAACTGCCTTGTACTTCACGTTAGGCTAAAACGTGTACTTCATTGTTTTAGTCGCTCTCCTGAGAGAACCAGCTAACCTTACAGTAACCAGTTCTGACGGCTTCCACTGCAGCGCAAAGAAACTGTTTCTAGACCTTTAATGCTAAAAAAAACATCCCTTCATATTCCCCTAAAACAAGTCTTAAGGTCAGGGAAGAAAAAAAGCTAAAGCCCCCGTCTTTCCGAGGCGTCATCCTTCTAAAATTAAGTTTCTGAGTCTTACTTTTAGGAGAAATTTATGAAAGAGTTAATAAGTCGAGAGGAAATAAGAAAAATCCTCTTAGCCATGCTCCAATCTGGAACCTTAAAACTAGAACAGGCCGATTATGCCAAAGACCCAAATACAGAGGAAGGTACAAGAGAATTTGTTAGAACTGTATGCTTCAACTTTGATGTCCTAGACCAGCTGGAAGATCTAGTTTTTGAATACTACAGTCAGAGAAGGATTCCGTGCGGGTGCTCCTCTCTAGCCATCTCGAGTTTGTCCGATTTTTTTCACAGCGGGTTTGAAATATACAAAGAGAACAACAACGCCTCAAATCACGGTCCGTCCGAAGCGAATCGGCCTTAACAAGACATTCCTTTAACTCCTCAAGATCTTTTATCAGATTCTCAATAAGGTAAGGAGCGATGCAATTGTTGCCTAACCTCCTTACCTTGCTTTCAATCAATTCTTTCTTCTTTTTTACGGAGTAATTCAGATAATCCTGATACTCTTTTGCGCTTATCTCTGGCATTCTCAGCTCCAAAATAAAAATCCCCGTCTTTCCGAGGTGTCACCTCTTAAAATTGAAGTGTTCTAAATCTCAATTTCAAGGAGGAAAATTTTGTCTGTAACCGATATTCATTGTCTGTTAGTAAGAGCGATAAAAGAAAGACGGTACGTCTCCTTTAACTATCAGAGTCTGGATAGAGTCGTTGTATGCGCCTTACTCGGACTGACCAACGAAGGAAATCTTGCCGTTCGTGCCTACCAAATAGAAGGCAAAACAGATTCAGGTAGAACGCCCGTATGGAGGAATTTCTTGCTTTCAGAAATGAATGAAGTATCTTTAGGCGAACGATATTCTTGCATCTCCTTGCCCGGATATTTCCCATCTGATACATCATTTTCACGTATTGACGCTTCGCTCTAGCTTCAGCCCCACAGTCACATGGGCCGGCTGGATATGCTGGCTCATTGTGAACGGCGCAATCGCTATCATGCATAATTTCTTTCATACAAGCTCCAGTCAACCCTAGTGAGATACTGATTAACCCACCATTTTACTGATATGCGTAAAATGGTTAATCCTCGTCTATTCCGAGGCGTCACTACTTCTCAAACGCGACTAGGTTTGTAGTACCTTGATTTCTCCAACGCGCCATGGGTGCCACATGTACTCAACATTCTGCGACAGATAGCCACGTAAAAAATTACGGCTGAGGCTATAAATAATTGAAGCCAGCTGATTACATATTTCAACTATTTCTAGAATGGAAACAGTTCAACTGGCTTTAATTAAAATGCTCGTCTTTCCGAGCGGTCAGGAAAGATTAACTGGTCAAACGGCTATGCCTGCCCATTACGCTAGCGACCAGCTGCCGCGTAACATGTACTCATCTTTCTGCGACGATGAAGCCTAAATTAATTAGGGATGAGACTCAAGTTTAATCAAAGCTCGCTGAAAACATCGACCCCCTCGGTTCCAAAGAGGAGATAAAAATTCAAGAATTAATTCAGTTAAAAAACAATCAGTTTCCAACGAGCTTTGATTAACGCACTATTCTTGCTCTTGCAAGTGCGTATTAACTCAACTAGCTTTTATCGTAACTAGTAACCGTCTGCCTTCCTACTCTTGCCTAGCAGATAAAAACTAACTTTCTTCTCTCTCTGAGCGTCTAGCTAATTTTTTAGGCTCAATAACGTTCTTCTATATCGCTATGAATCAATTGCTTTGAAATTCGTTGTGGTCATTAACATACTTCGCAACTGCCTATTCCTTATTATCGTTTCGGCACGCCCGCAATCGGCGTTTTGGGATTTTTCGCTTCCGGCTTCCAACCCGTTTGGTTCGCCTGCGTTACCTTAGTCTGTTCAGTAACCCCGAATTGTTGTAATCGGATAATTATTTAAATTAGGTTTTCCTTAATTTCTATAAGGCAAATTATAAGGTAAAAATTCGGTAAATTGAATATTTAATTTAGGAAAACCTAATTTAATTTGTAACAGGCAAAAAAATAACCGCTTGAATAAGCGGTTTTGTTAAGAAAGATTTAGGGTTACCACCTAGCGTTAATTATTTCTTGGAAAGTAACGGGGTCGTATATGTTATTAAAAAAGAAATATAAGGGTTTTGCCC